>JASHRI010000045.1 GCA_030037435.1 Candidatus Acidiferrales bacterium
TGAGAAAACGTAAATCGCGTTGTGGCCGGTCGGCGTGTTGAGATTTGGCGCCTCGGCGCTTAGTTCTGGCACTTTTAAATTGTCGCCCGTCATCACGCACACGTACTGCTTTCCGCCGACCGCATAGGTGATCGTACTGACCGAAATATTCCCCCCAAGGATGGACTCCCAAAGTTTTTTTCCTGTGTTCGCGTCGAAGGCCGTGAAGCGTCGGCTCATATCTCCGTGAAACACGAGACCCCCTGCGGTAGCGACAACCGAGCCATTGCTGGGAGCGTGACCAAGATCAAAACGCAGTTGCTCTCCCGTGGATAGGTTGATCTTCGCCATGCCGGTGAATTTATTCGGATCGGAGCCTGGGCGGGGAATCACATGCCAAATTTCGCGCACGTTCGCTCCCGATCCAACCACCGTGAGATCTCGGCAATTATCGACGAAGGGGACATAGAGAGAATTGGTATCCGGATCGTACGCGGTGGGCCAGTAGCTTCGCGTGTTCCAATAGCAGGTAATGTGGTGCTCTCCGGGCTTTTTGAAGACGATATCCCAGTTGAGCTCGGTTTTTCCGGTTTTTACGTCGACGTTGGACATTACAAAGTTCGGATCGTCGTATGGAAACGGTGTGGCCCACAGGAATTTGCCGTCATTGCGATCAAGAACAAATATCGATCCCCCTTCGGAGACCATCGCAGCAATGTCGTGCATCGATCCGCGAGGAACGTCCGGGTTGATCCACTTGACGGATTTCGGATCGGGATTGAAAGCCAGGTGAACCAGAGTGCGTTCGTGAGTGTGATCGGTGTCCCAGTCGTCGCCGGGCAAATGCTGGTAATACCAGATGAGTTTGCCGGTCTTTGGATCGAGCGCTAAAGTGCAGTTGCTGTAAAGATCGGCGGGGCTCCAGCGCGAGGTGCCATCCGCATTGCCGTTGTGACGTGCCATGCGCTGATCCGGCATGGGATTGGCAACGCCCCAATAGATCACGTTGCGGATCGGATCAAAGCTTCCGGGCAATCCCCAAGTCGATGCGGTCGAGTTCGTGTTATCTGAGCCGCCCCATGAAGCGTAGCCCGGATCATCTGGACCCGCCACGGTATAGAATCTCCACACTTCCTTGCCGGTTTCCGCATCATCCGCTTCTATGAAGCAACTTTCGCGGCCCTTTCCGCAAGTGCCGCCGGAAATCACCTTGCCGTCGATCACCAATGCGCCGGAAGTGTTCTGGGTATTTGTCTTGTACGTCTCCCAACGAACTTTGCCTGTGCGCGCATCGAGCGCAACCACATAGCCATCAGGCGCGGTGAAGTAGACCATGTCTTCGTAGATGGCTAGTGCTTTGGTTCTTTCCACGGAGCCCAGTTGAGCGTTTTTGTAAGCACGCTTGTACTCCCAAATCAGGTCGCCGGTAGTCGCGTCCAGTGCCTCCACTCCACCACCCGGCACGATCACGTACATCACGCCGTCGTGCACAATTGGAATCGTCTCCGTGACGCCGTCTGGGAGTCCGCGCACCCAGGCCATGCGCAGCTCGTGAACGTTGTTCTTATTAATTTGTTTGAGCGGGCTGTAGCGCCAAGCGTCGTAGGTGCGGCTGTACATTAACCAGTCGTTGGGATTGGGTTTAACCAGCATTTCCTGTGTGACTGGCTGATAGTTCTGGACCTGCGCAACGGCGGGTATGACTGCTCCGAAGAACATTGCAGCTATAAGGATTAATTTCGCGATTCTTGCCATTCTTTGCCCCCCAAGACTGACCAAGCCACCACAAAGCGCAACAGTGTACAGCGTCTTGTCCGATCGCGGTTAAATTAGACGACTGGCCCCAAATTATAGGTACGGCAATCGAAGGCGGCGACGAGCGATTAGCGCGACTCGTGGGAGTTACGATAGCAGCGCGTGACGTGCAGCTTCGGCATCAGAGCGCGAGATGACTCCGGAAGGCGCAAAAATGCCGCTGGGAAGCTGGAAGCGGATTGACGGTATCGATCTGCTTCGAGGACTGGCGATCTTCTTCGTGTTGATGAATCACGTCAACATGCGCCTGCTGCTTGCAAGGGTGCCTTACGCGGCAGGACTTCCCGCCCAGCTTGTCCGTTCGTGGGTTTGGAACGGCCAATATGGGGTGCAGATGTTTTTCGTGGTGTCGGGCTTTCTGATTACGTCGATCACACTGCGCCGGTGGGGCCGGCTTGAGCGCGTGAACGTGCGGGACTTTTATCTGTTGCGCTTCGCGCGGATCGCTCCGCTGCTGGTGCTGTTGCTTGTGGTGCTTTCGGGACTCGATCTCGCCCACGTCCACAACTATATGATTTCTGCCAAAGCGGGAGGGCTGGGCCGAGCACTGTTTGCCGCGCTGACGTTTCATCTGAATCTGATGGAAGCACGGCACGGATACCTGCCGGGAAACTGGGACGTGCTCTGGTCCCTTTCCGTGGAAGAGATGTTCTATTTGTTCTTTCCGCTGGTTAGCCGATTTCTGGGCCGCGGCAAACTTTTCGTGGGACTTTTAATTGCGTTCGTGGCGGCCGGGCCATTTGGCCGCACGGTGCTGACGCATGGGAACGAAGTCTGGCGCGAATATTCCTATATCGGCGGCATGGACGCGATCGCAATGGGCTGTCTGACGGCGTTGATCGTCTCGCGGACGCAATTTTCCCGAAAGGCGCTGTGGGCTTTCGGCATCGGCGGCACGGCGCTGCTCGCGTTCATTCTCGGATTGTCTGTGCGGGCGAACCATCTGGGTCTCGAAAAATGCGGTCTCGACATGACAGTGATTGGGGTGGGAACCGCGCTGTTCATTATCGCGAGTGCGCAGACGCAGTGGAGAAGCCCGCGATTTCTGAGCCCGCTGCTAATAATCGGGCAATACAGCTACGAGATCTATCTGACGCACATGTTCGTGGTGTTTGCGCTGTTCGGCTTGTTCTTAAAAGCTGGAAAAGCGATGTATTTGGTGCCGGTGCTGTTTGTGGCAGTAACGGTGCTCTCGGGTTTTCTGGGCGTGGCGGTGGCCCGCTGGTATTCAGAGCCGATGAATCGATGGCTGCGGAGCCGCTCGGGGTACGAATCGAAAAAACTGGCATCGATTTTGGATTCAGACGCATCAACGCCCGTAAGCAGCGAGAAGCAAGTAGCGGTATAGGGGGCAGCCGGATTGCGACGCCTGCGAAACGGTGGGAGAATTTTTCTGAAAGGAGGAAATTATGCAAGTTCCGCTGCAGATCACATTCCGTAATATGAAGTCATCTTCGATCGTAAGGGAGTGGATTCAGCAGGAAGCGAAGAAGCTCGAGACTTTTTGCCGGCGCATTATGGGTTGCCGCGTGGCCGTCGAGATGCCGCATCATCACCATCGCAAGGGCGGCTCGTATCACGTTCGAATCGACCTGACGCTGCCGGGCGCCGAACTGGTGATCAAGCGTCAACCGAATTTGAAATATCGCGCGTGGTTGGAGGGCGAGCCACAAGCGCACAAGCGGCTGGAGCTGGACGGGGCGCACAAGAACCTTCGGCAGGCGATCGACGACGCATTCCGAGCCGCGGCGCGGCGTCTGCAGGCATTTGTGAGGCGACGCGGCGGATACGTGAAGAAGCATGAAGCGGCGCCCACGGCGCGCGTGACCAGATTGGAAACGGAAGAAGGCTACGGATTCCTGCTGACCCAGGATGGGCGCGAGGTCTATTTCCACCGGGACAGCGTGCTGAATCACTCGTTTTCGCGATTGCGAGTGGGATCGACGGTGGTTTTCGCGGAAGAGCCTGGCGAAAAAGGGCCGCAAGCAAGCACGGTGAGAATCGTACGAAAGCGCCGGACGCCCGGGCTGGCTCTTACGACGCTGGCAACCGCTTTGTAGCAGGC
>JASHRI010000399.1 GCA_030037435.1 Candidatus Acidiferrales bacterium
AGCCACCATATTTCAATTGACGCTGCGCCGGAGGCGTACGACAAGTTTGACAAGCGAATCGACGGCTATACGAAGGTTTTGATTCGATTCGGCGAGTCCAAGAAATCGAAAGCGTCAGCGGCCTGAGCAGCACAAACGCGCAGGCCGCTGCAATCCAACCGGCAAGACCCCGGAGCCGGCAAGAGATGCGATCCTAATGGGGCTGCGGGAATACAAACGTAAACGCGACTTCAAGAAGACTCCGGAGCCGCCAGCGGAGAAGCCTGCCTCCCGCGAAGGCTTCTCCTATCTCATCCAGAAGCACGACGCGACCCGACTACATTATGACCTTCGACTGGAGCTGGATGGCGTTCTGCTGAGCTGGGCAGTGACGAAGGGGCCGAGCTACGATCCGGCCGACAAGCGCCTGGCCGTCCGCACAGAGGACCATCCTTTATCGTACGGTTCCTTCGAAGGCATCATCCCCGAAGGCGAATACGGCGGCGGCACTGTGATGTTGTGGGATCGCGGCACTTGGGAACCTACGTTTGACCCCCATGCGGGCCTGAAAAAAGGGCATTTGGCTTTTGTACTGCACGGCGAGCGACTGAAAGGCGCGTGGGACCTGGTGCGAATGCACAATCGAGAAAAAAAGGAGAATTGGCTGCTGATCAAGAAAAAGGATAAGGAGGCTCGCAGCAATGGCGCCGCGAGCGATTTTATTGGCAGTCAGACCGCCAGCGTCAAGACGGGCCGATCGATGGAGGAAATCGCGGCGGATGCGCCAGCGATCGAAGCAAAACCAAAATCAGACCACGCGCTGCGCGAGTTGATGAAGAAGTTTCCCGAAGTGCAGCTCGCGACGCTTGTTGAAAAACCTCCCGAAGGCGACCAATGGCTGCACGAAATTAAGTTTGATGGGTACCGCTTGCTGGGATTCGTCGCCGATGGCGCAGCCAGGTTAATTACGCGAAATGGAAACGATTGGACGCGGAAGTTTCCGGGAATCTACGCGTCGGTGGCGCATTTGAAGGCCAAGACAGTAGTAATGGACATGGAGGCGGTCGTACTGGACAGCGAGGGCAAGAGCAGCTTTCAAGCTATGCAACAAGCGCTTGGAGAGGGCGGGGATCCAGGCTCCGTTCAGGCGTACGTCTTTGATCTGCTATTCGTCGATGGAAAGGATTTGACGGGAAAGCCACTCACGGCACGCAAAGAGGCGCTGAAAAAGCTCCTCGCGAAATCGCACGACGATAGATACCTCCATTACAGCGATCACGTAGTCGGAAAAGGATCGGAAATGCTACAGAAGTCCTGCTCGATGGGACTCGAAGGAATCGTCTCGAAACTCGCGGACTCGCCTTACCAAATGGGCCGCCAGAACAGCTGGCTGAAGTCCAAATGCATAAAGCGACAGGAATTCGTAATCATCGGCTACACCGCTGCGCGAAGCGGTCCTCGTGCGATCGGAGCTTTGCATCTTGGATACAACGATAAGGGTCGCATGAAATATGCGGGGAAAGTTGGCACGGGCTTCGGCATGGAAGATGCGCTGAAACTGTATGGGAGGCTTTCCGAGTTGAAAACTTCCAAGCCAGCGGTGGCGGATCTGCCGCGCGGCGTTGCAAGAGGGGCGACGTGGGTTAAGCCCGAGTTGCTCTGCGAGGTAGCGTTCACCGAATGGACCGAGGACGGGCATATCCGCCATCCGTCTTTTCAAGGCTTGCGTGAAGACAAGAAGCCGCAGCAAGTAACGATGGAGAAGCCTGTCGGATTGCCGAATACCAGCGGCCCGAAACGGAGCGCTGGCCCTCTCAAACTTTCCGGAGTCACGATTTCTCACGCCGATCGCGTGATCTTTCAAGACGTCGGCGTCACCAAAGGACAACTCGCGGAGTTCTACGCCGCAGCAGCACCCTGGATGTTGAAGGATATTGCGGCTCATCCGGTCACTCTGCTGCGTTGTCCCGAAGGGATGGCCGGAGAGTGCTTCTATCAACGGAATCCTCGCCTAGGGCTCGGGCACGACGTGAAGACCTTCCGCTGGAAGCACAAGGGTAAATCATACGAGTATCTCTACGTTGAGGACGAAAAAGGCCTTATTGAATTAGCTCAAATGGGAGTCATCGAGGTGCACCCGTGGGGCGCGCGCGTGGACCACATCGATTATCCCGATCGATTGATTTTCGACCTTGACCCGGACGAGAAAGTTCCCTTCGAGGCTGTCAAACTCGCGGCAAAGGATTTGCGGAAAAGGCTCGAGCGCCGGGGCCTTGAGAGCTTCCTCAAGTGTACGGGAGGGAAGGGCCTGCACGTCACTGTACCGCTCGCGGAAAAGGATAAGTGGAAGGACGTGAAGGAGTTCTGCGCCAGCATCGCTGAAGAAATGGTTCGAGACGTTCCTACCGCCTACATCGCGACAATGACCAAGAAAAAGCGTAGCGGAAAAATCTTCGTCGATTATTTTCGCAACGATTACACCGCGACGGCCATCGCCGACTTCTCTGTTCGGGCCCGGCCGGGAGCACCAGTTGCCATGCCACTTGAATGGCGGGAACTGGACAAGCTGCGCAGCGCCAATCAGTTCACCTTGGCCGATGCCCTGAAGCGCCTGAAGACTAAGCCCCCATCCGAAGAGCGCTACAGTGCCCGGCAGAAGCTACCGGCGAAGTGACAATCAGCGACCCGCAGCCCTCGCCACCCTCTAGCTGTTGCGCGATTTCGCAGCTTGCTTTCCAAGCGCCCTGCGTGTCGACTTTGGCAGATGCGCAATCGTGCGCTTGCTCCTTGCTGCGTGCGCCGCCTTCTTGACATTGCGCCTCGCCGCCTGCCGCTGCTTTGTGCTCGCCATTGCTATGCTCCCGTCTTCAAATTTAGCCGCCGGCCCACTCCGACTGCTAATCAGCATCTCGCCAGTGTGGCCTCTTACCCGCGCCGCTCGAATACCAGAAGTTCTGTATTCATCGACTAGGCCTTCTTGCGGTGCGGTCCGTACGGCTAAGGCTGCCCGAAAGTAAAGAGAACTCCGCATTCCGCTTTTTCGCAAAAAGGCCGAAGCTACGCACAGCATCTAGCAGGCGCTTTCATTCAATTCGCAGCTCGTTATCCGGAAAGCGCATGCCTAAAGCCAGGAGACCACGTAATGCCAGAAGAAGAAGTAATCGAACGAGCGCACAAGGACGAGGAACAAGGAAAATCGCCAAGCACGCAAGCAGGCGAATTCGTGCGCGAAGAAATGCACCACGTCCGCGAAGGAAAACACGGCGCCCGATCGCCCCAGCAAGCGATCGCCATTGGACTGTCGAAAGCGCGCCACGCGGGCGTCAAGCTTCCCGCGCCGAAGCGCGGAAAAACATCTGCTCGCACAAGAACACAGGCGCAACGGGACTTGCGCAAGGGCCGACGGGGGCGCCGAAGTAGAACCTTCAGAACACGATCTCGAGCCACGACCGGGGCTCTGCAGCGCGAGGGCCACGCGGCGGCATCGCGTGAAAGCCTGTCACGCCATGCCCACCGCGTAGCGCGCAGGCGCGGCCGGCGTTCCCGGCGCGACGCCGCAATGAAGGCTGTTCACACCAAGGGACCGCCGGGATTGCGCCGGGAAGCACGAAAGGGCGCTCGCGCGCGGCAGCGGCATCGCCGCGCGGCATAACGGATTTCAGTTTGCGGTCTGAAGTGATGGCGAAGACGAAAACTCGGTTGTGAAGGAGCGAACATGCTACGTTGGGCTGTGGCTTTCTTCATCATTGCGATCATAGCGGCGATATTCGGCTTTGCGGGCATTGCAGTCGCGGCCGCTGGAATCGCAAAAATCCTGTTCTTTATCTTCTTGGTCTTGTTCCTGTTGG
>JASHRI010000400.1 GCA_030037435.1 Candidatus Acidiferrales bacterium
TCTGCGTTGCCGTCAACAGCGGCACGGATGCACTTCGATTCGCGCTTATGGCGGTGGGCATTGGCCCCGGCGACATTGTTCTGACGGTTCCGAATACGTTCATTGCCACGACTGAGGCCATTTCTCAGTCCGGTGCGCAGCCCGATTTTGTTGACATCGACGAGCGAAGCTTTACGATGGACCCGGAGAAGCTGAGACAGTATCTGGAAGCGCAATGCTTCGTGGACGGGACGACTGGACGCTGTGTGCACAGGACGCTCGCGAAGCCCGTAGCCGGCGTCATACCCGTTCATCTATACGGCCAAATGGCGGATATGGATCCGATCATGAAGCTTGCTGCGCGGTACAAATTGTCGGTGATCGAAGACGCATGCCAGGCGCACGGAGCCGAATACTTTTCGCACAACCAGAATAAGTGGCTGAAGGCCGGGTCGATGGGACATGCATCTGCCTTCAGTTTCTATCCCGGAAAGAACTTGGGCGCGTGCGGCGAGGGCGGCGCCGTCACCACAAACAATCAGGAGATGGCGCGCAAAATCGCGATGCTTCGAGATCACGGGCAATCGAAGAAGTACTATCATGACCTCGAGGGATATAACGGTAGAATGGACAGCGTCCAAGCTGGGATGCTGCGGGTAAAGCTCCGCCATCTTGCGCAATGGAACGAGCAGCGATGCGATAGCGCTCGGATCTACAACGAACTGTTCGCTCCGATTGCAGAGTTCGTTGTTCCTCCTCATCAGGCCACCACCTCGAAGTCCGTGTACCATTTGTATGTCGTGCGGACTCCGAATCGCGACGACCTACTGAAGCATCTGACAACGGCAGGAATCGGAACAGGCATTCACTACCCGATTCCGATTCATCTGCAAGCCGCCTATGCCGCGAGCGGGTGGAAACGGGGAGACTTTCCCGAATCCGAGAAGGCTTCAGACGAGATCCTGTCACTCCCAATGTTTGCCGGTTTGGCGCCGGGCCAGCAAGAGCGCGTAGCAGAGGCCGTTTCTCAGTTCGCGGCCTCGTTTACAACACGATAACAGGCACATCCACGGCAATCAAAGGTCAAAGCGAGACTCGCACGGCATCATCGCTTTTGCCGTCCCGTCCATCGCGAAGTGGTGGTTCGAGGCGTACTCTTCCGGCAGCGCCATAGCCGCCACGCTCTGGAAAAGCTTCTGCACCCGCCCATACCGCTCGAAGCTCTCCTGGGTTCCTGACCGAAGCTCTCAATGTCGTTACCGCTGCTGATGGAAACGGCGCTCATTCGGAAAACAGGCTTGAGGCCCCCTGCGGTTGGTCTGGTGCCGGCAATCTCTGAGCTGAATTTTCTAGCCGTTCAGTCGCTTATCTCGCTCTTCGATGAGCAGCAGCGGCTGTTCTGTCGACGCGCCGAATTGACTGCACAGGGGCTTCGGAGAAGAGGCACGTCCCCAAGGCGCAGCATCATTGCCCTTCTCGGGTTGCAACGTCTCGCGGAATCAGGAGCAACTTTTCCGTTAGATGTTCGCGCTGTTCAGGATGCGACCTTCGAAGACATAAGCTGGGTGAGAAGCGCCGGCGATCTCGGACTGCTTACATGGCTTGCAGCCAAACATGCGCCAGAACGGCTTCCGCGGTTGTTCAGTCACTTCGACTTTGACGAAACGTTGGATGTTTACACCGATGCGCGTAACAAAGAGACGCGGGGGCTGGCATGGTTCTTGGCAGGAATCGCCCACGCGCGACGCGTAACTCCACGAGAACTTTTCGATCTGACCGATGTGGCTGTTAGGGCTTACCAGTTGCTCGTGGACAATCAGAGCGAGCACGGTCTTTTCGCCCACACGGGTTGTCCTAGGTCGATTCTGGATGTCGGGTATTCACGATTTGGAACGTTTGCGGACCAAATGCATGCGATTTATGCACTCACCGCATTTGCGCGAGAGTTTGACGTCGCAGAGCCTCTCGAGGATGCCTTGGCGTGCGCGAACTCGGTATCCGCATTACAAGGCGATCGGGGCCAATGGTGGTTTCTCTATGACACCCGCAGAGGCTGCGTTGCCAATCGCTACCCTGTGCATTGCGCACACCAGGACGGCATCGGTCCCGCCGCATTGCTATTATTAGAAGAGGCGACCAGCCGACCGTTCCGGCAAGCGGTCCGGAATGGGCTTTCCTGGATTGCGGGCAACAACGAACTGGGGCAGGACCTTAGAAGTTTCAATCGCGGCCTGATCTGGAACTCAATTGAGAGCCAGTGGAGCATCTGCAGACATTGGGAAACGGCCTGCAGCTATTTGCACGTTTCAAGTGTGCCGCTCGTGAAAAAGCTGAGGATTCGCCACGACGCTTACCCGGATCACTTTGGCTGGCTGCTCTACGCTTTCGGAAATTTTGGGCTGCTGAATGGGGCCATGTTTTCGACAACTGAGACGTCCGAGTCATATGCTCAAAGAGGCCATGACGGCCACTAACATTTCGCGAGGAGAAGAACGCGTCATCGAGCAGGATTATGGACTTCCTGCGTATGTGCTGATCACGCCCGCTCGCAACGAAGCGGCGTTCATTCAGAATACGCTCGATTCGATGGTTCAGCAGACATATCGACCTCGACGGTGGGTAATCGTGAATGATGGATCGACCGACGACACGGCGAAGATCGTGCAGGCATACGCGGAGCGGCACCCGTGGATTGAGTTGATCCACCGAGCACCGCGCAAGGACCGGAATTTCGCAGGCAAAGTATACGCTTTTAATGACGGGCTCGAACGTGTACGAAATATCCAAGTCGGCCTGATCGGCAATCTCGATGCAGATGTTTCCTTCGGACCCGACCACTTCGAGTTTCTCGCCAAGAAGTTCGTAGAAGATCCGGAATTAGGGGTGGCTGGAACAGCTTACTTTCAAGGAGACTGGGATTCGACGCGAGATAGTTTCGAAGGGCAAAGTTCTGTGCATGGCGCATGCCAGCTTTTCCGGTATCAGTGCTTTTTGGATATCGGTGGCTACCAGCCAAATCCCGCGGGTGGAATTGACTGGATTGCGGTGACCACGGCGAGGATGAAGGGCTGGAGGACACGTAACTATCCCGAACGATACTTTCACCATCACAGAACAATGGGCACCGCCCAGAGGAGCGCGTTAGGGGCCGCTTTCGATTATGGGAAAAAGGATTACTTCCTCGGCGGAGCGCTGGTCTGGGAGATTTTTCGTGTTCTTTACCGGATGACGCAAAAACCGATCGTGCTAGGTGGCTTGGCCTTGGCATCCGGTTACTGCTTGGCTGCGCTTAGGCACATGGAACGACCAGTCTCTCTTGAGCTGATGCGGTTTCACAGAGGAGAGCAAATGAGAAAACTACGATTCATTTTGGGCTCTATCCTTCGACTGCAAAAGGTGCAGCCATATTTGCCAGCAGAAACGACGGAAAAAGGTCTGTCGCGCAATCGTCCGCTGTAACTTCGGCTACGCGCCAGGATGGCGCCGAGCACTCGTTCGTAGAATCCAATCGCGGGGTAATATACAAAGATGCGAGCTAACTTAGAGCAGGTGCGGACCTTTTGGAATGAAAACCCGTGCCAGTCAACCTTGTCTTCTTCGGAGGACCGGCGTCGGTACTTTCAGGAGATTTCGGAGAAGCGCTACGGTGGCCGGGAATGGCACATACCCGCTGTCGCGAAGTTCGATTCGTTTCGCGGTAAAGACGTCCTCGAGA
>JASHRI010000401.1 GCA_030037435.1 Candidatus Acidiferrales bacterium
TCGAACCGGCTTTCCCGTTCCGACTACGCAACACCGCATCGCACGAAAGAGCCCATCCTCTTATTGCCGCCCTCGCTGTCGCACGATTTGTCGGGGATTTGACTCAACTAGATTTGTTTCCCTGATCGGCTCCATCGAAATCTTGCGTTTGCTTCTCAGAGTGAAGTAACCCAAAATCAGTCAGACAATTCGATTGCGGCTGTCTCCCAGGGCTGTGACCGGGCGTAAGCCTTCCTTACGCGGTCCGTCTTAATCTTTCCACGGTGAAAGAGGGGAGTCGGTCGAAAGACAGTCTGTTTCCTCCGGATACCACGGTAGTGTCCGCTAGCTAAACCTTACGTTTTCGAACGAAGCGCCGCGCTAGGAGTGTCTCTGAGTGCAGACATGTCAGCAGCGCGGTCTGGAAGGGACTTCATGTCGTTGCCACTACTGAAACGGGCCCGAGAAGAAGGCGTTTATTTCATCCTGACGCCGACTGCCGGTGGATCTGCAAAGCGGCCCCCGCTCTGTGGAAGCGGCATCACCGGCGACGTTGCGCGGGTTCCCGAACGCGCCTTGCTGCCAGGCGAACAATATCGTTTTCACTTCGACATGACGAAGTGCATCGGTTGCAAATGCTGCGTGGTGGCCTGCAATGAACAAAATGGCAATCCCGCGGAAATCAATTGGCGGCGCGTGGGCGAGATTGAGGGCGGCTATTACCCCAACACCCAGCGGTTGCATTTGTCGATGGGATGCAACCACTGCCTGGAGCCCACGTGCCTAGCTGGCTGTCCGGTCGATGCATACACGAAGGACCCCGTCACGGGCGTGGTACTGCACAGCGCGGAAGCGTGTATCGGCTGCCAATACTGCACCTGGAATTGCTCGTACGGAGTGCCGCAGTACAACGCGGAGCGCGGCGTAGTGGGCAAGTGCGATATGTGCCACAACCGACTAGCCGAAGGACGCGAACCGGCGTGCGTGAATGCATGCCCCGAAGGTGCCATCCAGATCGAGATCATCAACATCGTGCAGTGGAAGAACGATTACGCGGCAAGCGCGAACGCCCCTGGTCTTCCCTCCGCGGACGACAGCATTTCTTCGACGCGCATCACCCTACCGAAGAGTCTCCCGCCAGACACACAACGGGCGGACCTGCATCGGGTGAAGGCGGAGCACGCGCATTGGCCACTAGTGTTCATGACTGTGTTGACTCAGCTTTCGGTCGGGACGTTCGCGACCATCTGCGTGCTGCAACTTTCGGGGAAAGCGACGCGACTGGGCATGGCGGCCCTCGTGTCGTTGCTAGTTGGAGCCTTAGCGCTGGGGGCGTCCACGCTGCATCTGGGGCGCCCGATCCATGCCTATCGGGCGTTGAAGATGTGGAGGAGGTCATGGCTAAGCAGGGAGGTACTGACGTTTTCCTGCTTCGCCGGCGTCGCCAGCGTGTACGCGCTCCTGGTCGGATTCATGCTGCCGGGAAGTATGGTGCTCGGGGCGCTGACAATGTTTCTTGGTGCCGTGGGAGTGATGGCCAGTGCGCGGATCTACATGGTGCGGGCGCGGCCGGCATGGAACAGTAAGCACACGGTTGCGGAGTTCTATTTGACGGGCGCTCTGCTCGGACCGTTGCTCACAGCTTGCATCGGGGTGGGGCCGATACGCTGGCTGGTTGTGCCTACGATCGCCGCGGCCGGCGCGCAACTCATGAATCACGCTGTGAAGTTCTTCTGGCTGACCTCGTCGGACGCATTCGAAGCGCGCGCCTCCGCAAAGCTGCTCTCAACGACGCTCGCACCCGCGCTCCTAAAACGCGGCGCCCTATTGATCGCGGGTGGAGTGATCTTGCCCCTCTTCTTGCCGACCCCTCTGGGGGCGTGTTTCTCGCTGGCACTGGCTCTGACAGGAGAAATTCTCGGGCGCTACCTCTTCTTCGTCAGCGTTGTGCCTAAAAACATGGCTGCTTCGTACCTTTCAGCCGGAAAGGCAGCGGCGTGAACTGGAAGCGACAAGTCGGCCTGGACACATTAGAAGAGAAGTATGTCTATGCGACGGATGCAACGACCGGGTACACGTCGGCGCAGAAGATTCCCGACCGCTGGGTCAACACGACGTGCGGCTACTGTTCAGTCGGTTGTGGGCTGTCGATTGGCGTAAAGGATGGCCGGGCCGTGGCCGTGCGCGGCAACACCGAGCATGGTGTCAATTTGGGGAAGCTCTGCCCCAAAGGTCTCTCGGAGCACTACACGATCGAAGCGTCCAACCGCGCGCGGTATCCGCTGCTGCGCAAAAACGGAAGACTGGAGCGCGTGGGGTGGGAAGAAGCGCTGGCGACGATGGCCGAAAGATTCCGCGGCGTTCAGCACAAGTTCGGGCCGAATGCAGTCGGCGTGCTCAGCACAGGCCAATTGGTGACGGAAGAGTTCTACACGCTGGGCAAGCTGGTGCAGTTGGGACTCGGGACGCGAAATTATGACGGAAATACGACGTTGTGCATGGCGTGCGCCGTTTCCGGATACAAGCGATCGTTCGGCAGCGATGGCCCGCCCGGAGCATACGAGGACCTGGCCATGGCCGATGTGATTTTCCTGATCGGCGCAAACATCGCCGACAACCAACCGATCTTGTGCCAGCGGTTTGAGTCGAACCGGAGCAAGACGCTGATTGTGGCTGACCCGCGCGTGACGAAAACAGCCATGATGGCTGACATATACCTGCCGTTGAAGCCGCGCTCAGATCTCGCGCTAATTAACGGACTCATTCACCTGCTCATCGACCGTGACTGGGTGGATCACCAATACATCGCGCAGCACACCACGGGTTTCGAGGCTTTGGAAACGTCGGTGCGCAAGTACACACCGGAATACGTGGCACAGATCACGGGTCTCAACGCCGAGCAAATCTTCCGCACAGCATGGCTCTATGGGCACGCAGATGCGCCATTCATTGGATGGACGATGGGCGTAAATCACAGCACCAAGGGGACGGAGACGGTCAACGCGATCAATAACCTGGCTTTAATTCGAGGCAAGGTTGGCAGACCAGGTGCGTCGCCGTTCTCAATCACGGGGCAATGCAATGCGATGGGAACACGGGAGGCTGGGTTCACTTCGAGCCTGCCTGGTTACCGCAAGTTCGAGAGCGCGCAAGAACGCGAGGAATTGGCGGCGATCTGGGGAGTTCCGGTTGAGCGCGTGCCGAGTTCTAGAGGAATGGCCTATCCCGACATCGTCGAGGCGGCGTTGGCGAAGAAGATCCGCGGATTGTGGGTCATTGCGACCAACCCGATTGTTTCATTCCCGAACCTTGACGTACTAACGCAGAGCCTCGAGGCGCTCGAATTTCTGGTTGTCCAAGACGGTTTTCATCCCACGCCCACTTCCGAACTCGCGGACCTTGTGCTTCCCGCGGCGATCTGGGGCGAGAAGGAGGGCACGTACACGAACTCGGAAAGGCGCGTGAGCAAGGTGAATCGCGCGGTCGATCCGCCCGGCGAAGCGCGTTGCGACTTCGACATATTTCTCGCGCTGGCGGAGCAACTGGGCTGCCGCGACGAACTCTTCCTCGGGTGGACAGAACCCCGGCATGCATTCGAGGAATGGAAACAAGTGTCATCGGGAAGACTCTGCGACTACTCGGGTATGAGCTATGAGCTGATCGAGAAGTCGGGCGGCATTCAGTGGCCGTTTCCTGTCGGCAGCACCGAAGCGAAAACCACTCGACTGTACGCGGATGGCAAGTTTCCGACCGAAGACGGAAAGGCGCGCCTCATTCCAGTTGAGTGGGAGCCGTTTCCCGAGCAGCCGAACGCTCGCTTTCCGCTGGTTCTGAACACAGGCAGGACCGTGGAGCATTGGCACACGCGGACGAAGACCGGGCGGGTCCCCATACTCGAGCGAATGTCGCCTAACGCATGGCTGGAGATGAATCCTCGGGACGCGCAGGCGCTGCACCTGAAACCGCATGATCGCGTGGACGTGGTGTCGTCGCGCGGGCGTGTCGAGGGTGTCGAACTGCGCGTGACCGAGATTATCGCACCCGGACAGGTGTTCATGCCTTTCCATTT
>JASHRI010000402.1 GCA_030037435.1 Candidatus Acidiferrales bacterium
GCGAGGTCGCCGGGAAAGAAGGCTGGCACGGCAAGCCATTCCCGAAAGACATGCTTGCGCGGGCCATCCAGGAGCGCGGAGGTCCCATCGACGTTCCTCCCGATCCCGGCAAATCTTACGCGCGCACTTCGCTGCCGAAACCGCCGGATTTTCCTGCGCCGCCGCCACCCGACTACGATCCCGCAAAGCCCGTCGCCACGCGCGAAGCGTATGGCTTCGCTTTGAAGCGACTCGGCGGTGTGAATCCCGAGGTTGTGGCGATTTCCGGCGATGTGAAAAATTCCACGTTCTCGGAAATTTTCGGCGACGCCTATAAAGATCGTTTCTATCAGGGCTACATCGCCGAACAAAATCTCGTGAGCGCAGGTGTTGGCCTCGCCGCTCGCGGCAAGGTTCCGTTTCTCGACACGTTCGCCTGCTTCCTCTCGCGCGCCTACGATAATGTGCGCATGGCCGCCATCAGCCGCAGCAACATCAATCTATGCGGCTCGCACTGCGGCGTCTCGATCGGCGAAGACGGTCCCTCGCAGATGGCGCTGGAGGATTTGGCCATGTTCCGGGCGGTGCATGGCTCGGCAGTGTTTTATCCGAGCGATGCCATGTCCGCGGAGCGCTTGACCGAAACGATGGCGCGGCGCGCGGGAATCAACTACCTGCGGACGTCGCGTCCAAAGACGCCAATCCTCTACTCCAAGGACGAACAATTTCCGGTGCCGGGGTTCAAAGTCCCCCGACATAGCGCGTCGGACAAGGTCACAGTCATCGGGGCGGGCATCACGGTCCATGAAGCCTTGAAGGCCGCCGACCAGTTGAAATCCCAGGGGACCGCGATCCGCGTGATCGACCTTTATTGCGTCAAGCCGATCGACGGGAAAGCGCTCGCGAGCGAAATTGCCGCTACCGGCGGGAAACTGATTACGGTCGAAGACCATTGGGCCGAAGGCGGTATCGGCGAAGCGGTCCTGTCGGCACTGGCTCAGGCAGGAGCAGCGCCCTCGAAATATCGCATGTTGGCCGTGCGCGACATGCCGCATTCCGGCAAGCCGGAGGAGCTGGTCGATGCCTTCGGTATATCGGCCAGGCATATCGTCGAAGCTGTTCGCGCGCTCGTTTAGGCCAACGAAGACCGCCAGGGAAGTTCCCTTACGGGCGTGCCTGGGCTGTGCTAATTTCCTTCAGTTGTTTAACCCTAATCTCCTTAGCTTTTGAACATTTTTTGGCGGCGCAATTTAGAGGGGAGTGCGCGTGGCGAGCGAGAAAATGGTGATGGTGGGCTTACTACCCGAAGCGGTCGTGATCGACCCAGGCGATCAGGTCACTTGGTTCTCAAACGCGGGCACGCTGAAGGTAGAGTTCGACGCTCAACGATCTCCTTTTGCGTCGAATGTGTTCCAAGCGCCCGCCGGGACGCGGCTATCGAGCGGCGCTACGCGTCCCGGACTCACTCCGGGTTCGTACCGCTATCGCCTTTGGCTGAACGACACGATGGTCGGACACGGCGAAGTTCTAGTGCGCGGCAAATAAGGTGAGTTAATCGCCCGCGGCAAGGACCTGACCGGCTGGGCGTTCCTGCGCGACCGAGTCCGCGAGCACCCGGCGCACGGGCGCCAATGCCGACGCCGAGATGGGATGTTCGCGCGCAACATCGAGTTCGGCTACCTTCCGGGGGAATTCCCGCCGGCGGTCTAGCCATAGCCCCAATTCCTTCAGTAATTCCCCAGCGAGCTTGGGATCGTCCGTGCGTTCCATGCCCCAAAACCGAAGCCGAGCTTCGCTTTTCTGCAATAGCTGCAGCGACTCTTCGAGTTTCTTCATCGCGGCATTGAAGGAAGACGCGAGGAAATAGACGGGAAGAGTCCAGCCACTTAGATGGCTATGGTCGGAGGATGAGCCATCCGAGTCGCCAGCGTCGCGGTCAGCTCCAAAGATTGCGCGAACGCGGATGTTGTACTTGCCGTTCTGGTTCCTTTCAAGGGCGCAGCGATATTGGTTACCGGTGGTTTTGCTCTTCGCGGACATAATGTTCCGAAGCGTTGCCGTCTCGGCATTCGCGCCAGGGACAGTCTGAATGTGTTTTCTCCCATTTCCGCCGGTGGTGCGAAAGACTTCGACCTTGCTCAAACTGGACCTTTTCGTTGGCATAGGCGTTCTCCTCAGGTGGATGCGGTCCACTGCGCTGGCTAGGGTCCCTCAACACCGGGAAGGCTTCCCCAGGGCGAACCAATTCGCGCCATCTTAGGGAGGCTCTGCGGAGTCTTCATTGTAGCGAATTGCGAAGCCCGGAACAAGCGGAGCGCTTGTCATAAGCTAAGCACAATACTTGCAGTAAGTTACAGAGGCAGCTGAAGATCAGCTGGGAGACGTGAAGCGCTTCATGAGGTCTGAGTTGATGGTGAGCTTGCCCTCGCTCTTCAACTGATCAACTAAGGCATTGTGGAACGCTTCGAATGCCGCATTCTGCTTCGTCTGGAGCAACTGCTGCTCGATGCCGTCCTTTTGCTTGGCGAGGTCGTCGGGATTCGCGGCGTCGTGGGAGACGACGCGATACACCAGCCAATTGGAATCGATCTGTACAGGCGCGCCAACCTGGCCGACCATCATGTTGAACGCGGCGTCCACTTGACGGCCGGTGCCAACATCGGGAATCGAGCCATTGCGCGCGAACGAATCGGAGGTTTTCACGGTCAACCCCAGGGATTTGGCCGCTTGATCAAAGGATTGGCCGCTCTGAGTGAGTTTTGAAAGTTGGTCGGCGCGTGAGCGGGCCAAATCGACCGATTTTTCCTTTTGGTAATCGGCCAAGGCTTGGTCGTGCACCTCGGCCAGCGTTCCCTGATGGGCGGGGAGAATGTCCTTCACGGTAAGGATGACGTAACCGTTGTCGATCGGGATCGGTTGGCTGATCTCACCGGGATGAAGGGAGAACAGGACTTGGTGCAAATCAGGCGTGTTGCCGAGCTGCCCGACGGGTTCTGTGACCGAAACAGGCTGAGTTTCGCCCGTTTGTAGGTTGAATTTCTTGGCAAGATCATCGAGCGACTGGCGGTCCGACTGGCGGACGGCGGAGGCCATCTGGTCTGAGATGGTGTTCGCTTCGTCGGTGATCTTCTGATCCATTACCGGTTGGAGGATCGAATCGCGAACCTCCTCGAAACTCTTTGTGTGAGCTGTCTCGTGCTCGAGGACTTTGATGATCTGGAAGCCATACTGAGTCTGAACGAGATCGGAAACCTGGCCTTTGGGCAAGCTAAAGGCAACTTTTTCGAATTCCGGCACCGTCTGGCCTTCCACGATCCAACCCAGGTCGCCGCCCTTGGCCTTGGAAGCGTCGTCGTCTGAATACTGCTTAGCGAGATCCTCGAAATTGGCGCCGCTTTTGGCTTGCTTCAGGACGTCTTCGGCTTTTTTGCGAATTTCGGCAACTTCCGCGTCGGTTTGGCCGACGGTCTTGAAAAGAATATCCTCGACGTGAACACGGTTTTCGACCTTAAATTGATCGATGTTCGAGTTGTAGTAGGCTTTGAGGGCATCGTCGCTGATTTGCGTCCCAGCGCGGAGCTTGGCAAGGTCGAGCAATGCATAGCGAGCCGAGCGCTTTTCGGGGATCTGGTATCTGCCCAAGTTTTTCGCAAACCAAGCGGAGAGTTCCGCGTCGCTGGGGTGTATGGAAGATGCCAGATCAGACGGCTTGATCAGGGCATAGTCGATTTTGACCTTCTCGTTGCGCCAGCGGAATTCCTGCTCGACTTCGGCCGGAGAGACGTTGACACCCGCGGTGACCATCTCGCGGAACTGATCCATCAGCATCTGGTCGTGCAGAGCGCTTTCAAACTGATCGACGGTCATGCCCGTCTGCTGCTGGACCTCAGCGGCGTAGCGATCTTTCAGCCAGGTGTTACCAGACCACGCGCTGGGCAGAAGCTCCCGGATGCGCTCGGCTTCCTGCTGTGTGGTGACCTGAATTCCGAGGAGGCCAGCTTCATATTCGAGGGCATCGCGAAAAACCATATCGTTGAGCAGTTGATTGGCGTAAATGCCGCGCATCATCTGGGGGACGGATTGATTGCGCGTGACCTGGTCGAACTGTTGCTGAAATTCGGTGATCGAGATGCTTTGTCCGGCTACGGTGGCTACCGCGTCGGGGCTCTGGTCGCCTGTAGGGCCGCTCATCAGGCCAGGGACGAGGGTGACCACCATGCTGACGCAGATCAATACGAGAATTACGCCCATGCTAATCTTGATCCAACGGTTCCGGTCAAGATCGCGTTGCTGAATGCTTCTTAACATGCTTGATTGCCACCTGAAGTTGGCTTGAAAGCTCAATTATAGAGCAACTCCGCGGAAAGTAGAAACCTTGAAGGCGGCGACCAGGATGTTGAGTGTAGTAGTGCCAATCGTGATTGTGGGCGTTCCGGGACCTTCAGCGCCGACGTGTTACGTGGCGGAACTGGCGCGGAGTTTTTCGGTGCGGGCGAGCCAAAGGAATATGGGGAAAAGGAGCAGGAGGGCGAGGAGGAAAAAGACGAATCCGCCGTCGCGATGAAGCGATCCGGTCAAGAAGCTGGGATTGACGTAAATACTGAGCAGCGTAAGGGTCGTGATTCGGATGCCATTCTTGATGATAGACAAAGGAAGGCTGAGCAGCACCAACACGAGCGTTTTCCAGCCGGTCCGAAGATACAAGTGAGCGGCGAGAAGACAGGTGATGAACAGCGCCATGCTGGAACGAATGCTGCTGCATTCCTTGGACACTTCGATGGTGACGCCCGGCACAGTGAGCAGAAAGCCGTGACGCGCGACGGGAACTCCGACAGCCTGGAAAATAAGATATGCAATTTCTGTAGAGCCCTCCTGCAGTGCATGGATCGTCCGGTTTAAGACCGCGTCTGGGAGCGGAACCATCAGCAATAGAAATAGCAGGGGAAAAGCGGCTGCCCGCCACACAGCGAATCCATAACACAGAAGAAATCCGCCGTTCCAAACGACGACGAGCGAAAGCGTTGCCAGGGAAAGCGCCCAGCCGCCCGCTTGCGGAACCGGGCCCCAATAGGCCAGCGAACCAAGAAGCGCTCCGGCCAGCATTATGGCGATGCCCAAGGCTATGCTGGCCGTGGTGGCGGAACACGTCGGCCGCCTTTCGATATAGAGAAGGAAAAAGGCGATGAATGGAATCAGGACGATGTGCGAACTGGAAGCATTGTTGAGGGAATATTGGACCAATTGATCGAGAATCCGGAAAGATGCGAGGCTCGAGATGAGAACGATGGCGATGAAGCCGGCGTGCCTCGTCGCATTTACCGCGATTGCCGGTGTGGCAACGGTTGACATCAGGCAGCCTCGATGTGGGCGATTTTATTCGGCATGGTCATCCGCCTTATTCGACAGGCTCATTCGGCACCATTCGCGAAAAAGATCGGTGCCAGGCCATGTCAATTTGCTTGCGAAGAAGTCTTCTGGTCCAAAAGGCTTTTGATTTCCGCGGCATGGCTGAAGTTCGGATCGATTTCGAGAGTCGACTGGAACTGCTTGCGAGCCATGGCATATTTGGCGGACTTCTGGTAAGCCAAACCCAAATGGTAGTGATACGTCGGATTATTAGGATCGCCTTTGATCGCTGTCTCGAAGAGGTCGATCGATCCGGAGTACACACCCTCGTGGTATTCGGCCCATCCGAGCGTGTCGGCTGAATTCGGAAGGTTAGGCAGGCCGCGGCGGGCCGTTTGAGCGAGGGACGTGGCCAGACTGACGTCGCCACCGTGCTCGAGCATCAGGTAGGCGAGATCGTTCGCGGCCACGGGATAGTCTGGCTCGATCTGCAACGCGCGTTGGTAAAGATCTTGCGCCTTTTGCCAATCCCCGCGCGCTTCGAGGAGCGAGCCGAGCGCTACGTACACGCGAACGTCGCGCGGATTGGATTTGAGTGCGCTCTGATAGCCTGCAATCGCCTGATCGACGGAACCATGGGAAAGCTGCACGTCTGCAAGGAGTAGAAACGCGGGCACATTGTTCTGATCGAGATCGATGGCCTTCTGAAAAGCTGCCTCGGCTTTCGCGGGATCCTGATTGCGAAGCTCGACCTGCCCGAGCAGAAGATACAGATTGGTATTCTCAGGCGAGTGAGCGATTTGACCCTGTACGCGGCGCAGCGCCTGCGCGGCCTGGTTGCGTTGCAGGTCGATGTTCACGAGACCGGTGAGCGCGTCGGTGGCGGCCGGATTCAAGGCTAGCGCGCGGGCGTAGAATCCGGCGGCTTCGTCGAGTTTCTTTTGGGCAACACGCAAATCTCCCATTCGCGCATAGGGAGCGGCATCCCGCGGGGCAGCGTCCATTGCTTTTTTGAGGTCGGCTTCGGCGCCGTCCTGATCGCCCCCAAGCAGAAGCGCTCTGGCATGCAAGATGTAGCCCTCGGATGAACTAGGCTCGAGCTGAATGAGCCGAGTACTGCTCGTCGCGAGAAGATCCGCGCTGCCATTGCGCGCGGCCAGCTCGGCGAGTGCGCGCTGCGGTTCGATCATGTTTGGAGCGAGCTGGGCCGCTTCCGTCCACTGGGATTGCGCCTGGCCGAGATCCGAAGTGCCGGCGTAGGCGGCGCCTAATTGGTAGTGGGCGGAAGCATCGTCCGGCGCGGCCTTTGCGGCGGATTCGAGAACCGGAACAGCTTCGCTGGCCTTGCCTTGGCGCGTGAGAATCTCTCCTCGAAGGACGAGAGCGTCTGGATCGGAGAAGGAACTCTTCACCAGAGCGTCGTCGAGCTGAGCGGCTTGATCGAGATGATTCTGGAAAACGAGGATCTGAATGTAGGTCTTCGTGACTAGCGTATCCCCGGGATGCTGGGCATGCAGGGAAGCGAACTCCGCAGCGGCCTTGTCGAGCTGGCCTTGAGCCAAATAGAAATCGCCAAGCAAACGGTAGCCCGAGGGATTGTCGCTAAGAGCGGTGCTCGCATCCTTGAGCGTCTGCTCAGCGGCGTCTGGGCGATGTTCATCGAGATAGAGTTTCGCAAGCGACGCGGGCGGAAGGGGATTCTTCGGGTCAAGCGCCATGGCGGCCCGAAACTGCTTTTCAGCGGCTGACCATCGCTTCTGCACCTGATAAAACGCGCCGAGGGCCAAAGTAGCGGGCACCGATTTGGGGTCGATGCTTTGAGCTTTATTGAGGGTTTGCTCGGCGGAAGCAGGATCCTGACTTTTCTCCTGGAAAAGAGCGAGAGTGAGGTACGAGGCGGTGCGGGTTGGATCCATTTGGATGGCCTGCTGGGCTTCGGCAATCGCTTTGGGCAAGGCGCCTTCTGCTGCGTCGGCCCTGGCTACGGCGATTTGCGCCTGAGGGTTCCGTGGGTCGGATTTCAACACCAGCGCGGCATGATCGCGCGCATCCGGAAATTTGCCAGCGTCAACGAGAAGGTTGGACAGATCCATCTGCGCCTTTAAATCGCCAGGAGTGATTTCCACGGTGCGGCTAAGTTCCTGATAGGCCGGTCCCCATTTCCCTTCCTTGAGGTAGCACTGCGCTAGGAGATAGTGGGCCTGTGCAAATTTCGGATCGATCTGGATGGCATTTTGGAGTTCGATTTCGGCGGCTGAAAACTTCCTTTG
>JASHRI010000403.1 GCA_030037435.1 Candidatus Acidiferrales bacterium
TTATCCTCCGCCCAGCGCAAATACATCCGCAGCAGCATCTCCGCCCAATCCTGCGATTCGATGCCGCCAGCGCCAGATTTGATTGTGACGATGGCGTTGAGGCGGTCGCTGTCGCCCGCGAGCAGAGTTTTTGTCTCCAGGTCCGAGACATAAGCATCCGTTCCCGCGAGTTCCTTCGAGAGGTCGTCGAGGATCGACTCGCGCTGGGCGGCCGTGGCCTCTTCCTGGGCGAGATGAAAATAGGTGTCGAGGTCGCCTAACTTACTGTCGAGCGTTTTTTCGGCGTTGACGCGGTCCTCAAGCTGCTTGCGCTCCTGAAGAATCGACTGGGCCTTTTCCTGGTCCTGCCAGAAATCGGGAGCGCTGACTTTCTTTTCGAGGTTGCCTAGTTCGGCTTGCGCAGTGGAGGCGTCAAAGATAGCTCCGCACCAGCCCGACGCGCTTGGTGAGTTCGGCGAAGCGCTGCTGCAGGTCTTCTATGTGCTCAGGCATTTGCAATCTCGCAGTTCAAGATTAAAGCGATTGAAGTCTATTTCCTCGCGGAAGATATCCGGCAAGGTCAAATCCTATGCTTTTTCTCTCTGATCGATGCTCCCAGCAGAACCAAGGATGCCACTACGCAAAGCCATGCGAACCAGTTGCCGAACCGGGCATATGGAGTCAACCCGGTGCGAAAATCGTAAGGTGCATCGAGTTGGCCGCGAATGTCGGGTGCCAGTTCGGCGACGATCCGCCCGTATGGGTCGACCGAGACTGTGTAACCATTGTTCGTGTCGCGAAGCAGCCACCGACGATTTTCGACCGCCCGCACCTTGGCCATCTTCAAATCCTGTATGGGAGCCGAAGAATGGCCAAACCATCCGTCGTTTGAAACATTGATCAGCAGCTGCGCACCATCCGCGGTGAAACGGCGCGCCACGCGCGGTATGACTCCCTCGTAGCAAATGTAAACGCCGAACTTCCCTCCCGGCAGATCGCCGATACGGTATACGGAACCGGGAGTAAAGTCGCCGATGTCAGCAGTCAGCTTGCCTGCGAAGGTGAGCCAGCGGCGTAGCGGAACGTACTCGCCGAACGGCACTAGGTGAATCTTATCATAGGTGAAAACACGCTGGCCTGCAGGGTCGACTAGTGTGGAGCTGTTTGTTGCGAACCACTTCCCTGCCGCATCTTTTTTCCAATCGACGATACCGACCAGCAGATCCTGCCCGGAATCGCGAGAGATCTTTTCGGCGCGGGCCGCAAAGTCAGGGTCGTTGTACGTGAAGGGAGCCGGCACCTCGGGCCAGATGATCACGCCCGGGATGCGCCTGGCGGCGTCGATGCTGATCTGGTCGAGTTCGTCAAGGTCGACCGCGTGAGTGCGCATCCAATCGGGCGGGTAATCGTATGCCTGCGCAAAATTCGTCTGAACCAGGTGCGCGATATAGCGTGGCTCGGCCGAAGGCACGAGGCGGGGTCCACCGAGAGCCACGACAATCAGCACCGCGGTGACCACCAAGACCAACTTCCAAGCGCGTTGAGTTCCCGCTAGAACAGCGTATGCCAAGAGCGCGCCGAAGCCCGCCACGACAAAGCTGAGACCAAATATGCCTGTGAGAGCCGTAAGCTGCGCCAGCGCCAGATTGCCACTCGCCGCGTAGCCGATCAGGTTCCACGGGAATTCAATGATCGGCAGATTCGAGCGAGCGAATTCGGTCGCGACCCAGAGACACGGCACGAGCATACAGGCGAGAACTCGGTCCCGTCGAGAGGCGAACGCCACGCCCCAGGAAAAGACGGCTGTGAGGATTCCCGCGGTGAAGGCGAGCAAGCCAAGGATCCCCGCGGCCGTCCACGGACCCACGTCGCCATATTGGCGCATCACCACGTCGATCCAAGGCACGCTCATGGGATAGAAGACCATCGCGTTGATCAGGCCGTAGCCCCACGCAACTCTGGGACGCGCCCCAAATGAGGCGAGCGTAAGCAGACCGATGGCGATCCAGCCGAAGAGCGGAAGACTGTAGCTGGGAAATGCCAGGGCCAGGGCGACACCGCTCGCGACGGCGAGCAGCACGCGCGTATACCAGGAGAAATTCATTCAGCGCTTGATGATGGCTTTAAAGCCTGCTTTTTCAAGAGCGGCGCGGCCGGATTCTGCGGCACGCTCATTCGAATAGGGACCAACCTGCACGCGATAATATTTGTCCGATGTCGGAGCGACCACGAAGCATGGAAAATGCTTTTCTTGCAGCATGTCTGCCATGGCCAGCGCATCGCCCTGGTGTGAGAGTGCGGCGATCTGGAGGACGATGGATCCGCGCAACATATTCGGCGGCTGGAAACGCGCCGCAGTCGGAACCGCTTTTGCGCGAGCCGAAGGCACTGATTTCGCGGTGTCCTCGGCCGCCGGGCTGGGCGCGGGCGAAGATACCGCCGACGATGGCGCAGGAAGGCTCCAGCTGCTATCAGTGTGACTGTCGGCCTTGTCGGCCTTCTTGCTATAGAAGTCCCATTCGCTGGCGGGCGGCGTTGATGTAGCGTTCGGAGCTGAATTGTCCTTAGGCGCCGCGGGCGTGCGAACGAGAGGCGAGATGGGCTGCGGAGACGCCGCAGCGTGGACCGCGGCGCCATATTGCGTTTTTCCCACCACGTAACCGAGGGTGAAAAACACCCCGCATAGCAACACTACGCCGAGGAAGAGCCCAACCAGGTGCCGGCTCTCCAGGATCCGCTCACCGCTCCCGCGTTTGCCCCCGCCAGCCATTCAGATTACTTTTTTCCTCCGTTGGAGGTCACCCATTGCGAAATGATGTCGATAGGCAGCGGGAATACGATGGTCGTATTCTTCTCGACGCCGATCTCCACTAAAGTCTGCAAGTAGCGCAATTGAATTGCGGCCGGTTCTTTTTCCAACACGCCCGCCGCCTCGGCGAGCTTTGTGGAAGCTTCGAATTCGCCGTCGGCGTGAATGACTTTGGCGCGGCGCTCGCGCTCGGCCTCGGCCTGCCGCGCGATGGCGCGCTGCATATTTTCCGGAATATCGACCTGCTTGACCTCTACCTTCGTTACCTTGATACCCCAAGGCTCGGTATCCTGGTCAAGGATTACCTGCAGCTTGGAGTTTACCTTTTCGCGCTCGGAAAGAATCTCATCGAGTTCAAACTGGCCGACGACGCTCCGCAAGTTGGTCTGGGCAAGCTGCGACGTGGCATACAAATAATTCTGTACCTGCGAGAGGGCCAGGTTTGCGTCCAAAACCCGGAAATAGCAAACCGCATTCACCTTCACCGAAACGTTGTCGCGGGTAATGACGTCCTGCGGGGGCACATCGAGCGTCTCGACCCGCAGCGAGATGCGCGTGAGTTTGTCGATCGGCCAGACCACGATCCGCAGGCCCGCGGGCTTGGGCTCCGGCAGCATGCGCCCCAGGCGAAGCACCACGCCGCGCTCCCATTCCTTGATTACATATACCGAGTTGAAGAACCAGATCAGGAAAATGAAGATGCAGAACGCGATCACGATCCCTGCGACGCTCATCACGCCTCCTATCCTCAATCTTCAAGAAGATGCGGCTTGCGATCCTCAGGAAGATGCCGCTTGCGGCGGCGCCAGCCGTTCCACTTCCAGAGTCAACCCATTCACTCTCCGCACGCGTACGCGCGATCCGCGAGGAATATCGCCATCGCGTCCGGATGCCGCCCGCCACAATTCGCCGTGAACGCGCACCATCCCCGAGCTTCCACCCGATACGATCGCTTCAGTGACTTCCGCCTCTTCTCCGATCAGCTCTTCCTTGCCAGTCGATTGCTTCCAGGCGAACGACCGCAGCACCAATCGCATCAGCACGATGATAATCACGCCGAACGGCAGCGCGACTCCCAGCGCGACCCCCAGGCTGACGCCCATGCCCGTGAGCGGAGTGTGGATCAACATGAGCGCGCCAAGCACCATGGCCACCACCCCTCCCACGCCCAGCACTCCGTGCGTCGGGAACTTGGCTTCGAGAATGAATAACACCAGCGCGGCGATAATCAGCAGCAAGCCCGTAAAGTTGACCGGCAACAGATGCATTGCGAAAAGCGCGAGCACCAGCGCGATCGCGCCCACTACGCCTGGCGCGAACATCCCCGGATGCGTGAACTCCGCGTAAAGCCCGAGCACTCCTATGATCAAGAGAACGAAAAAGACATCGGGCTGCACGATGCGCGAAAGAAATTTTTCGCGCGTGGTCATGCCCACAGGCAAGAGCACGGGATGCGAGAGTGAAAGCTTCATCGTCGAACCATCAATGCGCGTGATCGTACGGCCGTCGAGTTCGGACACTAACTCCTCGGGCGACGACACCACCAAGTCGATCAAATGGCCATCGAGAGCCTCTTTTTCGCTGAACGCTTTCGCATCGGTCACGGCGCTCGAAGCCAGGTCCACGTTGCGGCCGCGCTTGCTGACGTAACTTCGCAAAAATGCCAAAGCATCGTTGATGATTTTCTTTTCTTCCGTATCGTCGATTTTTACCGGCTGCCCACCGATGGCCATGATCGGCGAGGCCGCGCCTGTTTCCGTGCCGGGCGACATCGCGTCCACATCCGCCGAGAGCAGGATAAAAAAACCAGCCGAAGCTGCCCGGGCGCCCGTGGGACTAACGTATGTGGCAACCGGCACCGGCGAGCGCAAAATGGCCTGAATGATCTCGCGCATCGACGTGTCGAGCCCACCTGGCGTATCCATGGTGATCAGGATCAAGCTGGCATGGTCGCGGTCAGCTCGCGCGATTGCGTCAACGATGTACTCGGCTAGAACCGGTTCGACCTCGCCGTCGATACGAAGCTCCACAACCGTGGGGGAATTTGAAGAATCGGGCGGCGGTGCTGCGGAGTTGTTCGCGCTGGCAAGCAACATTGCAGCGATTGCAGCCGCGCTCAGTAACACGCAGCGCCAGGGCCATCGCCGTGACTGCGGGAGGATCACGGGCGAATTATAGCAGGATAAACTGCATGCCCCTGAGCTTTCGCCACATTACAGGCCTTGTTCAGTCGAGCGCTCGAATGGGGACTTCAGTCCTGCACTTGCTTGGTTTCGGACGCAAAGGGCGGGCGTACACGCAGCACTTCCTGAACTCTGGGATCCTTGATAACGGAGGCGAACGCGGGGTCCTTTCTTGCGGAAACGAATTCCTTGTAGCCATCATCGCGGGCCAGTTTCAGATAACTCGCTGTATGCTCCGCGTCGCCGGCCTTGGCGAACGATTTCGCCATCATAAAATATAGAGCGCCGGGGTCAGGTGAAGAGCGCTGCTGCAACAGCGGTCCGAATCCGCCATGGTGTTCGAAGACTTCCGGATCGAGCGCGAGCGCGCGGCTGAAAGCGACTGTGGCCTGCGGATATTGCTTGTCGCCGCAGTAGGCGTAGCCCAAGTTGCTGTAGATACCAGCCATGTCTTTGCCGACTTCCAACGCCCTCTTGTAATCCTTGATCGCCTTGCCGTAGTGACCCCGGCCGTATTCCACAGTGCCGAGATTATTGATGGCGCTTGCGAACTTCTTGTCGGCACTCCATGATTTCTTGTAGTAGTGAATGGCGCGCCCGCTATCGCCGAGCTGTTGGTAGGCCATTCCAATTTTGTTCAGCAGCTCCGCATTCTTCGGGTCCTGAGGCAGGATACGCTCGTACGCTTCGGCAGCATCCGCGTACTCTTTGCGCGCAACCAGAATGTCCGCGCGCATCTCCGCGACCTGGCGTGGCGTCATTTCGGAGGCACCCTGGCTCTCGGGTGCCGCTTCTTCGGAAGGCTGCTGCGCAAGGCTGTGAGAAGTGGGGGCCTGCTGCGCTTGTGCGATTCCTATCGCAAGACCGAGCGGGATGATGATAAGGGCTAAACGCTTCATTGCCCTACACCTGACTCACTGGCACTTCCCGTCGACGGCTACTGATTCGAGTCGTCTGAAGACCCTTTGCCTGCCCCGAAGATACCAAATATTTTGTCGAGAACGCTCTTTTTCTTCTCCTGTTGTTCCGTCGGCTGAGAATTGGGGTTCTGCGATGGGTTTGCCGCGTCGCCAGGCTTGCCTTGCGAGTTGCGTCTCTGATTTTCAGCCGCTTCCGAATTCGGCGGAGGAGGCGGGCTCGAACCCCTGTCAAAAAGATGGGCTAGCCAGGAGCTCGGTGGCGACTGCGCCAGTTGCCCGCCATGGAACTGGCAATACTGCGTCGGCTCGCTGCCGGCGATGAAATATTCCGTGGTGGTTTGCGGACAGGAAGGTGTGGCGAGCTGTCCCGTCTGCGGATCGATGGTTTCGGCCAGGATGCCCGGCGGAGGATTAAAGTCCTGTGTGTTGCGATAGGCGGGAATCAAAATGGCGCGCTTCATGAACTCGCCCCAAACAGGCGCGGCACTCTGGCTGCCAGATAATTCCAGATCGCGATTGTCGTCGAAGCCGATCCAGATAACGCACAGCAGGTTCGACGTATAGCCTGCAAACCAACCATCGCGCGATGTTCCGGTTTTGCCGGCTGCCGGGGACATGAATCCCATCTCGCGCACCTCATAGCCGGTTCCGTGGTTGATGACGTCCTGCATCAGGCTGGTGACGAGATACGCCACGCGCGGATCGAGCACGGGACGCGTCTGCGGCATCTGCGATTCGACCATGGTCCCATCCGCTGCGACCACATTCCGGATAAATAGCGGTTCGGCGCGAACTCCGCCGTCGGCAAACGCCGTATACCCCGCGGCCACGTCGATAGGCGTCATCTCATACGCGCCAAGAGCTACGGCTGGAGTCGGCTGAATGTTATTGCCAAGCCCCATTTGCCGAGCCAAATCCACCACTCGCTGATAGCCGATCATCTCCGCCACTTTCACCGTGGCGACGTTCAGCGAGTGAATTAGCGCGTCTCGCACGGTCACGGTGCCGTAGAAATCTTCGCCATAGTTGTTTGGCGTGTATTCTTTGTTGTCGAATTCGAAGGTGGTTGGCTCGTCCACAACTGTCGTTACGGGCGTAACAACCGGCTGAAATCCCTGGACCGCATTGTCGAATGCAGCGGCATAGACAAAAGGTTTGAACACTGAGCCGGGCTGGCGATGCGCCAACGCATGATTGAGCTGGCTTTCTCCGTAGTCTCGGCCGCCAACGAGAGCACGTATCTCGCCGGTGCGCGGATCCATCGCCACCAACGCCACCTGGGGCTTCGGTACTGCTTCACCTTTTTTCTTCCAAATTGCATAGCGGCGCGCTAGAAGTTTATCCACGCCCTCCATGCCGATCTGAATGGCTTCTCCAGCCGCGCGCTGCAGGTCCGGATCAAGCGTGGTGTAGATCCGATAACTTTGATTTTCCAGATCGGTCTCGGAGAATTTCTCGAGCAAATGGTCTTTCACCATATCGACGAAATAAGGAGCCGAACTGCTGGCCGATCCGCCGTTGACGAATTTCAGCTTCGCTTTTCGAGCGGTGGCCTCGTCTTCGGCGGTGATGTAGCCGTCGTCCACCATCTGTGCCAGCACGCGGTTTCGCGCGTCGTTGGCACGGTCGAGGTGGCGCTCGGCCGTGGAGTAGTAATTTGGAGCGCGAATGATGCCGCCCAGGAACGCGGCTTCACCCGTGGTCAGCTCCCGCACATCCTTGCCGAAGTAAGCCTGAGCAGCTTCGCCGAAGCCACGAATTGCAAAGGTGCCGCGATTTCCAAGGTAGACTTCGTTGGCGTAGAGTTCGAAGACCTGCTGCTTGTTGAAGCGCTGGTCGATCTCCGCTGCCATCAGCACTTCCTTCGATTTGCGCCGCCAGTCACGCTTGGTGGTGAAGAAAAAACTGCGCGCCACCTGCATGTCGATGGTGCTGGCGCCCTGAGCTTTTCGGCCCAATTTAAGGTCGGCTAGCGCCGCGCCCACGACGCGCACCATGTCCAGCGGGCCATGCTCGAAGAACCGTTTGTCCTCAGCGGCGAGCACTGCATGGACGAGGATCGCCGGCAAATCGTCGAAGGCGACAACGCGCCTCTTTTCGCGCGAGCTGTCAAACAGGTTGGTGATGAGTTCGGGTTCGATCTGCGCTGAATCGATCGAGGCTCCGGCGGGAACGGTGGTGATGCGCTCCACCTCCGCCCCGGCAAAATCCACACGCAGAGCGTTCGCTCCCTTGAAATACGAGCTCGACGAAGGGAGTACTTCCACCGTCGATCCCGCCACGTGCACTTCACCCGGCGAGCTAGGGGCTGGACCTTCCTGGTATCCGGCATTGAGCAGATAGTTCGCCAAATCGGTCGCCCGCAGCGACTCGCCCACGTAGATATGGCCCGGCGAGGAATAAACGCGCGAGGTGTTCTGAAAGACCTGCCCGGTGAGCCGTTCGTTGATCAGCCGCCCAAACTGGATGTAGTAGTAGGTGACCGTGCCGGCAAACACCAGCAACACAGCGAGCACCGCCGTTACCAGCGCGATACCGATCCGAGATGTCCAAAACCCGCGGGCAATTCTGATCCGCAAGCAGCTTCTCCCGTATTCCTCACAAAACCCGCAGACGACGGGCTCCCTGCGCTATCACCAGGAAAACGCGACGTCTCGCCGGACTTGCGCTGGCCCAGCATTCCCGTACATGGCGCGCTCAAAATGTTTCATTTGGGTGCACCACACACCACAGAATACAATTCTAGATGGTATGGTTGTCTGCGTGGGGATGAAATTGCAGTGTGAATTGGTACACAATCAGGTCGATTGGCACTGAATAATCAAGGGATATGTCCACGTCGGAGTTGGTGATCACCAGACGGACATCGTCAGCTTTAGCCGGAATTCCCAGATCCTGAGCTTTCTTGACGACATCCATGACAATATCGTCGTTGGTCTTCTTGGGGTAGCCGCTGAGTGCAAAGCGTGACTCGGCTTCAATCGCGTCCTGAAATTGATAATTTGCAAAATAGGGCGGAACGATCTTTACGCATACGAAGATAATGGCCGCGAGGATCGCAAGAGAAAAAAGCCCCTTCAACTTCGAGCCGCCGTGCTCTCTAGATCGGTTCGCCCGTGCGCCCGGACCAGCCAGCTTTCCCGGGTTCATTTCCATGTGCCTCCACGCTTTCAAACTAGCATGGCGGCCAACGGCAAGACAGTTTGCCGAAAACGGCTTGTTTGCGATCAGTAAACGGGAAAAGTCCGCAAGACACGAAGTTAATACGCCCGCGCGAAGATAGCTTTCTCACTGGCGGGCCGGCCGCAGTAGACGCATTTTCCAGAGCCGCCCGGCTGTTCCAACGGAATGCAGCGCATCGTAGCTTTCGTCTCTTCCTTGATCTTGGCCTCGCAGTCTTCGGCACCGCACCACCAGGAAAACGCAAATCCCTTCTCCACGGCCCGTTTCAATTCCTCGTAATCCGAGGCATCAGTGGTGTTTGACTTGCGAAATGCCAGGGCGCGGTCGTGAAGCGACTGTTGGATCTCCGCCAACATTTGCGTCACTGCCGCTGTGATGCCCTGCTGCGGCACGAACGACTTGCCCTCTTTCCCCGGCCGATCCCGACGCGCCAGCACCACCGATCCCTTCGCAACGTCCTTCGGACCCAATTCCATTCGCAAAGGCACGCCGCGCATCTCCCAATCGTTGAACTTAAAGCCGGGGCTCGTGCCCTCGCGCTCGTCCATCTTCACGCGGATGCCGCCATCGACTAACTCCTTGCGGAGTCTGCGTGCATTCTCGAGAACGCTCGCCTTTTCATCGTCCGTTTTGAATATCGGGACGATTACGATCTGATACGGCGCGAGGCGGGGCGGCAGGATCAAACCTTGATCGTCGCCGTGCACCATGATGATCGCGCCAACTGTTCTTGTCGAAAGGCCCCAGGACGTGGTCCAACAGTGCTGCAGCGTCCCATTCTTATCGAGATACTGAATCTCGAAAGCTTTTGCGAAATTCTGGCCCAGATTGTGTGATGTGCAGAATTGCAACGCTTTCCCGTCTCCCATCATGGCTTCCAGCGAATAGGTGATGTCCGCGCCGGCGAATTTCTCCGCATCCGACTTTCGTCCCGGAATTACCGGAACAGCCGCTTCCTTCACCGCGAAATCCGTGTAGACGTCCACCATTTGCCTCGTCTCGGCTTCCGCTTCTTCTGCTGTTGCGTGCGCCGTGTGGCCCTCCTGCCAGAAAAATTCGAGTGTGCGCAGAAAAAGTCGCGTGCGCAGCTCCCAGCGCACCACGCTGTTCCACTGGTTGATCAGTACCGGCAGATCGCGATAAGACTGAATCCATTTAGCGTAGGCATGGCCGATAATTGTTTCCGATGTCGGCCGGATCACCAGCGGCTCTTCCAGCTTTTCGCCGCCACCGTGCGTCACCACGGCCAGCTCCGGCGAGAATCCCGCCACATGCGATTTCTCTTTTTCGATGAAGTTTCGCGGAATCAGCAGGGGAAACGCCGCGTTCACGTGCCCGGTCGCCTTGAATCGCCTATCCAGTTCCGCCGTGACGTTTTCCCACAGCGCCCAGCCGTATGGGCGGACGATCATGCACCCGCGCACCGGCGCATAATCCGCCAGCTCCGCGCGCAGCACCACTTGGTTGTACCACTCCGAGTAATCCTCGCTGCGCGTTGGCAGCTTGAGCTCCGACATTTTGGGTTTGTTCTCTCCGATTCCGTTTGGAATTCCGCGGCTCGGCGATCGTCCGCCGATTCGCGACTGTCTGGGCGGCGCCTGGAGCGCCGCGGCAGTCATCCATTATTGAGGGGAAGACGGATCGGCGTCCAGACCATATCGCAACGCCGCCGTCGCTTGCCGAATGGGAACGGCAGCTTGTTTGCCATCGGGAGCAATCCGGCGGACTCTTCGCGAAGACGAAAGCCTCGGCTGGATTACCTTCATCACTCGGCGAAGCTGGTTGCGCGTCAAGGGCAACGCCGCTTCGTCGATCGGCGCCCTTGCGTCGTCATTCAGAACGGTTACCATCCGTTTCAGCAGGGCGAAGAATACGCGCCGCTCGCGCAAGGTGAACGCCGAGGTAAGGCGTTTCTGCGCATGCACGGCGCAACTCTGCATGCGATCCATCAATTCCAATCCGAGCGGGCTGATCTGAAGACAGTAGCGCCGCCGGTCGCGACTTCCCTTCTCGCGCACGATCAGTCCTCGCTTGATCAGATTCGAGAGCACCAGCGCCGTCGTAAAGCGGTCGAGGCCCGCCATGCGGGACACTCCGGCCTGATCGGTGCCTGCCACCTGTTGCACAACCGACAGCACAGCGTGCTGGGGTGCGGTGATGCCAAACTCGCGGCACTCATCGCTGAAGATCGAGACGGCTATGTGATGTGCGCGCCAAAGCAGAAACCCAGGCCGCGCATATAGCGGGCCCAATTGACGGGGCGTTTTATTTTGCATGCGGACACTCCCAATGCCTAAAGTTGCCGCCGAGTGTACCAGACTAATGCTCAGGTAGCACGTATTCTCCTCAGGTTTCACCAGGGTTTCTGGGTTTCCTCCGCCGCCCCCATTTGGCTCGTTCGTCAGCGGGCCAGCGAGCCATCAGACCGAGAAGGAAAGCAGGGTGCAATGACATCTGACAGGGGATTGTGGGCTGCCTAGACCGCCGAAGTTCCGTGGTGGTGCTCGTATTTCCTTGACACTGCTGCCGATACTGGGGTACTGTCCGCCCCATCGAACTCGCAAGGCATTCAGGGCAGCTGCCAAATTAACAGCTGGCTAGGTTCCGGAAGGGTGACCGGATAAAGTCAAGTGCCAATGCGCGAGTTCATAGTCCAGCCCGATTCCTAGAAGTTTAGATACATCGCGCACGCGCGCAATCCGCGCGCATCAGATCACACTTTCCTTCCGGGTATCTGGCCCGGAACTCATACGGCGCAAGAACAGGCACAAATTCAAACTGGGGGTGGGCAATGCGATCACGTTTTGCTGGGCTGAAGATTGCGTCTGCGATATTCGTGTACGTGGTGATGCTATTTCTCTGTAGTTCCTGTGCCTTGGCACAGAGCGCAACCACTGGAGCTTTGATCGGCACCATCACTGATCCTTCGGGTGCCGTCATTTCCGGTGCAAGCGTCACCGTGACCAACATCGCCACCGGCCAGTCCCGGAACGCTACCACGGGCTCGGACGGCGCATACAGAATTTCCCTACTTCCGCCTGGAAATTACAGCGTGAAGATCTCCGCTTCCGGCTTCCAGACTGTTGAAGTTCCATCCGTCACCATCAACGTAACGGATACTCCGGTCCTGAATCGCAGTCTGGCGATCGGCGCTCAGGCTCAGCAAGTTACGGTTGAGTCGACGGCCCCCGAAACCATCCAGACCACGAATGCCACGGTTGGAGGGCTGGTCGCCGGCCAAACCGTGACAACGCTGCCTTTGAGCACCCGAAACTACACGCAGGTGATTGACCTCTCACCCGGCGTCACCGCCAACGTCGCGACGGCGACTGCGGTTGGAAACGGCACGATGGACATCAACGTAAACGGTTCTGGCTCTGATCAGAACACGTACATGATGGACGGCGTCATCACCACGAACTACGGCAGCGGTGGAGCGGCACAATCCGGTAGCTACGCGGGAATTCCGATTCCGAATCCTGACTCGATTCAGGAGTTCAAGGTCCAAACTTCGCAATATGACGCCGCATATGGCCAAAACCCCGGCGCCAATGTCAACGTCGTCACCAAGAGCGGCACCAACCGGTTTAACGGATCCATCTGGGAATTCAACCGCAACAACTTTTTCAACGCCAACGACTTCTTCTATAAGCACTCGGAACTGGCAGAAGGATTGCCCAATGACCCACCAACGGTGAAGCAGAACCAGTTCGGTGGAACGTTCGGCGGCCCGATCAAAAGGGATAAGCTCTTCTTCTTTGGTTCGTACCAGGGCACGAGGCAGCTCAACGGCATCGGCAGCAACGGCTTCGCCACCGCGATCACTTCCGTCGGACTCCTGCCATTCAACGAGCCGGGCGTTCCCTTTGCCAAGGCGCGCTCCGATGCCAGCGCCGGCGGCGGATCCGGCACCATCAACCAGGACTTCATCGCATCCAATCCCACATGCAGCTACACCACCTATCGCCAATATCTCGGGTGCGCGTTTGCCAACGAGTTTGATTTGTTCGGCGGCACGGGCGTAGCCGTCAATCCAAACGGATCGAACATTAGCAACACCTTCATCAATCTCTTGCAACAGACTGAGAAAATTCAGCAGGCCAAGGGAGGCTTCAACAACGGCTTTTACATTCCGAGCCTGCGTTACAACGCCAACGGTGTCCCCTTCTGCATAGCCAACAGCTCTTGCGCGGTGCCGACCACTATCTCTCAGCCGACGATCGCCAATGAAGATCAGTACATGATCAACACGGATTATGTGCTGACACCGAAAAACACGATCAGCCAAAAATACTTCTTTTCGAAGGATCCACAGACACAGAGTTTCAGCTGTATCGTGACGGGTTGCTACCCTGGCGCTCCAGAGGACGCGAAATACGGCGCGCAATCGGCAGTTGTAAGAGTTACATCCGTCATCTCAAGCAGCCTCGTGAATGACGTCTTTGGTTCCTTCCAGCGCTTATACTTGAATGTCGCCGACGGCACGACGGTCCAGTCGTGCGCCGGCGACGGTATCACCGCCCTCAACATCATCCCCGCTGTCAACAATGGTGCGCCCTGCCCTCTTGCATCTGTAGCCGCCAATAATCGCGAGGATTCGCTGGTACCCGTCATCGGCTCTCTCGGCTTTCCGGGGTCGCAATGGGGAGCGTGGAGCGCGGGAGGAAATTTCTTCTCCGCTACCAGAAGTATTCAAAATAGCTTCCTCTCCGGCGACCAAATCTCCTGGAATCACGACAAGCATTCGTTTCGATTCGGCGTCAACACGCAGCGCATCCAGTGGAACTGGGCGCAGCCGAACAGGGAAAGAGGCTGGATCGTCGCCGGCAATGTGGCCGACCTAATGACGAGCAGTAGCGGTCCTGTTGATGGCCAGGCGACCCCGGTTCCCATCAACTATGTCATCAACAGCACTTGGCGGCTCATTCCCAATGGTTCGGAGAATCCCCATCACTGGCGCATCAACGAGTTTTCGTGGTTCGCCCAGGACGACTACAAGGTCACTCGCAAGCTCACCCTGAACCTCGGTGTCCGCTGGGAATACGACGGCTGGCCTTCCGACGCAGGAGGCGTCTTTACAAACTTCGCGGCGAGCGCTGCGGGCCTCGTGGATACCGGCTCGTTTTTCCTGAATAACCCCGGCGGTACCCTCGCGGGCTACATCGTCCAAAAGAATTACAACCGCGCGATCTACGGCAACCTCACTGGCCAGTTCGGTTCCACCGGCATTCTGGTCAATACCAACAACACGTTGTTGCAGGGCTCACCCCTCAACAATTTCTCCCCGCGCCTCGGTCTGGCGTGGCAACCCTTCGGCCCCAACTTCGTGGTGCGGGCAGGCTATGGCATGTTCTTCGACCGCGTCTACGGCAACCTCGTAGGCGACAACATCCTCGGCAATCAACCGCCCTACGCTACCGGAGTGGGCATCAATCCCGGTCAAACCCTCCAGAATCCGTTCTGCACGCCTTCCACCTGCCCGCAGTTTCTCGGCTTCATTCCTCGAACGCTTGTGGTGACTCCGGGAACTGCATCGACCGGTACGACGACCATTACCGACGCATTTGGCGGCAACGCCTCCGGGCTCCTCAATTCAGGCGATAACCCCGCGATGCGTACGCCGAAAGTCCAGCAATACAATCTCGACGTTCAGTACGAGTTTGCTCACGGCTGGATCGCCGACGTAGGTTACGTCGGGTCGCACGGAATTCACCTCTACGATTGGAATCGCGACCCGAATCTCGCGTACCTGGTCGCCGGCGCTCCTGATCCGCCGACCGACAAAGTAAACCAGTTGCTGGAGCGGCCAGCCAGTTCATTCCCCATGAATGACTCGGCCAACACCAACCCCGCGACGCAGGTTCTGACGAACACCGCAAACAATTATCTGGGCCGCGTAGCTTACCTGGGCGTTAACCCGGGCAATTTGCAGCAAGTCGAAACGGACGGCGCCCACCTGTACGATAGCTTGCAGCTGCAGCTGCGTCACGCCTTTGCCCATGGTCTCACTCTGCAAGCTTCTTACACCTGGAGCAACCTGAAGACCGACATCAATGCCAGCGAGGCGGGAACCGGAATCGCTACACCGGGCAACGTGCTTTCCGGAAGCGCGTCATCCAACGACCCTCTAAATGTCCCGCAGCAGTATGGCCCGGCCGCGTTCAATCGGCCCCAGCGCTTCGTACTCACATACAGTTATCAAATTCCTTACAAGAGTGAGGGATGGAGGGAAAAAGCTCTGGGTGGATGGGAGGTATCTGGCGTCACCACGATTCAGGACGGCTTGCCTTTCAGTGTTACCAATGGGACTAACGGAAACGAGGCCACCCTTCTGTATGGCACCTCAATTCCCGCAACTGGCCAAGACGACCGAGTCGAACTCACGGATCCAGTCAATTGCAATTCGCTCGGCAATTGCAAGTCCGGCATTCCTCTGGGCAGCTCCGGCAGTATGTATCAACGCGTGGTCAGTGGACTCAATGGACAGAACGGATTCTTTAATCAGACCAGTCCATTCACCGCGGCCCCTGAGTTTGGCGGTGTTCCGAGCACAAGCCCCGGCCCATTCACCGGTACCTGCACAGGTGCCAATCCGCAGTTTATCGGCTGCGGCACGGGCTTCGGTGACTCCGGCGTCGGAATCATGCGGTGCTGCACGCAGTTGAATTTCGACGCAGCGATCATCAAGAACACCACGGTCGGTGGGCTGCGCGAAGACGCCACGCTTCAGTTCCGCGCGGAATTCTTCAACCTATGGAATCACGCGCAGTTCAATCAACCTGGCAATAGTTTCGGCGCCGCCGGATTCGGAGAAATTACCTCGAGTTCCGTCCCGGGGCGCATTCTCCAATTCGGTTTGAAGTACACATTCTAGGGTCACAATTCCGCAAATCGCCTGACCGGCGCCTCGTTGCGCCGGTCAGGCTTTTAACTTTTTGCCCGGCGCTCTCGCAAACTCGTTCCCGCTCAATCGCTACGAAGCACGCCGTGCCATCACGAACCACGCCTTCGGGTCTTCTCCAGCAAACATCGTCTTTTTCGCTTCGGGACGCGTCTCAAACCGCGCTAGCTCGATCGATTCGATTTCCCAGCCGTCTGCGAACGTGCGGCGCAACTCCTCTTGCGTAATTCGCCTCGGTCCCTGCGTTCCGGGCGTTTGGTCGCTGAAACACAGGATGAATAGCCGCCCTCCCGATTTCAGCACCCTACTCAATCCCCGCACGTAGCGAGCGCGATCTTCGTCCGAAAACACGTGAAACAATCCTGAATCGATCGCATTGTCGAAACGCTCCGTCCACTCCTCTAGTTTCAGCGCGTCTGCGACGATGAAATTCGCCTTCAATCCTCGCTCGGAAGCTTTCCGCTTCGCCGCAAGGATCGGCGCTTCGAGAAAATCGAATCCGGTCACAGCATTGTCCCTCGCAGCAAAGAACAGCGCATTCTCGCCTGTGCCGCAGCCCGCGTCGAGCACCGACCCAACCACTCGATCCGCCGCAGCGCGGAATGCCGGTTGCACTTTGCCGATATCCCAGGGTGCGTGTCCGCCTTCCGTCGCGTAAGCACTCTCAAACACTCCTCGCTGCACTGCCCCTGATTCGCGTTCCAGCATCACGTAGCCACTCACCCGCTCCATCTTTTCTCGCCGTTGCTTCGACATGAAAAGCCTCCACAATCGGAACGAGAGTTTCATGTGCCAAGGTATTTCCACGGGGCGTCGCAGCTTCTCAGCCTCCTCCATCAGGTAGCGGATTTCCTTGGCGCGCCAGCCGTGCTGCTGGAAAAATTCGAACCAGCTCTTCGGCATGAATTTGAATGGAGCATTTCCCATCCGCCGGTTCAACCTACGCCGGTACTTGACCATCTGGGGTGAGAAATAGTCCACCACCCAATAGCTGGCGTGGTCCATTGCCTTCAAGTCGTCGGCCAGCGATGCCACATCGTCCGGCTCCAGGTACGGCACCACCCCTTCCGCCAGCACCAGTATCTTCTTTGACCGCGCGTTGACGCTCGCAAACAACCGCCGCCTCTCGCCCGTATCCGCCAGATCCACTTTGACGCGCTCCAGGTGACAACGCGGCTTCTCGCCCGCAAGCTTTTCCTCTTTGTATTCGATCATCGCGGGATAATCGGCCTCGATCCACAGGAACGATTCCGGCAGCTCCAGCCGGTAAGGACGCGTATCCAACCCCGCACCGAGATTCAGCACCGCTTCGACTCCCTGCCCAATGGCCGTCCGGATGTAATCGTCGATAATGCACGTTCGAATCACGACGCTCCAGCCGGTCCAAAAAGTGTAGGGCATCGCCTTCGCGATTTTCTTGCCCCGCTCTCCGGCCAGAACGCCAGCCAGTGGATCGCGGAACAGCGGCATAGGGCGGTCTCCTTCGATCCCGCGATAGTGCGCCACCCAAAAGGCCGTGTCCGACACATCGCCAATCACATGGTTCGCCACGCGTCCCCCTGATTTCCTTCATTCATTGCGCACACATGCTTGTGCCCCGGAAGCATATACGATTCCTCGCATTTTGCCGCTTGGGAGAGTGAGGCTTGCGGTCTATCGCAGAGGTCTTCTTCGTTCAGTGGGTCCGGCGAAGTTAATTCTCAGCGGGCGCGATCGAACGCGCGGGCGCGCGTTCTTCTCTTCCACCACCGGTGCCGCTGGAAAGCTCAGGTCTCGCATAAACCTTCGCAACGAGTAGCAGCGCAGCGAACGTGCAGGTCACCAGTATCACTTGTTTCCACCCGCCGTAAATCCGGTCGGCGGCGCCCATCATCCCAATTCCTACGAAGCAGAACAGGAAGTGTGCAGAGAAAACCTGCAGCGATGATTGGCCCATCAGCACCAACGGGCGTATCGCCAGCGGTTTTACAAACGAACGAAAACGGATCAGCAGCAATGCCACGGCGATCGAATTGATCACCGGGACCACTCCCAAGTGCCATTTGTCAAAGAGAATCGAGCTCTGCCCCAGGTTAAGTCCGAAGATCTGCACGTAGCGGACCGCGCAAAATGCCACCGCGACCACGGCGGACGGTACCCATAATTTCTTTGCCCATTTCTCTGCCGGGAAATCATCTCTCGCCCAGCGCACGCCGCACCACATTCCAACGATCCACACCAGTTGCCATCCCCACAGATTGAATGCACCCATTTCGTTGAGCGGGATCTTTAGGCCGGCGTGGTGCGACAAAAACGCATAGGAAACTTCGCGCAAGCCGAACTGCGCCAGAAACCACAGGACAAAACTCCCGCCTAGGATCAGTCTCCAGCCAATCCGGGTGGCCGCGACGATCACCACCGGCGACATCAACAAAAAAATGATGTACAGCGGGATGATGTCCAGCAGCGGCGGCCGATAAATCAGCAGAAGAGATTGCACGATCGCGTGAGAGGGTCCCGCGGCGAAGTAATAGTCCAGCAGATTGTACAGTCCCACGCTGTGTGCCCCGATCGCGTACCGAGCCGCAACGATGAACGCGAAAGCCAGCAACAGCACGTGATACCCATACAGCCGTAGCGTCCGCACTAGCAGTCTTGCGCTCATTTTTCGCACGCCGCCGCGCGTCAGCAGGCGATAGTAAATGCGCCCGGTAAACAGCGCCGAAAGAAAAATAAATCCTTCAGACGAGGTGAAGTAGCCGAACGGTTGATTGACCCAGGGCGTGATCGCCGTGGGCAGGTGCGTCAGTGCCATCCAGACAAGCATGAATCCGCGCGCCGCGTCGAGGTCGAGTTCCCGTTTCATGAGGTGAGAAATTTCAACTCTACCGTTGGACGCCTGCAAGCGCGCCAAAGGTTTCCACATGCTCCGAAATGGGGGTTGCACATTCGCAACCAAAGGTAACGCACTGATTCCACGGTACCTAGCGACTCTCTAATTTGTCAAGAAAGTGTAGATTCTCTCTCGGCGCGCAGTATCCGCGTCGGTCATTTGATGACCTAAATGCGCGCCCAGCCACGCCGATTTGGAGCACTCGCGAGAGCCGCAACTCCCGGATCTAGGCGGCAACCTGACCGCTCCAAGGGCTAGCTATCTCGCTTATCCCACGTCCGCGGCGAGTCGGCAAACTCAAATTTCGCATCGGTCGCATAACCTGCGCGCATGGAATTCCCACGGTCCGGCATTCGCCTTATTGACGCGGCTGTCGCCGAAAGAATAGCGTGCGAAACTGTCGCGTGTCTCAGCGTGTAACGAATCGACCCGGTCCGCAAACTGCCACGTCCCACGCAATCGAAATTCCCCAGCATAAAAGTCTTTAGCGCCCACACGGTCGCGATTTCGTTTTGCGACAGCTGCGCGGTCGCCGATAAATCCCTAGGAGGTCCAATGGCAACTACGAAGGTCGGTATAGCTCCCATGAAGGCGGCGCAGATTCCCAAGCCGGGAGCAAATTTCGAGATCGTGGAGCGCGAGATTCCCAAACCCGGCGCAGGGCAGGTGCGCATTAAAGTGCAGGCCTGCGGCGTGTGTCACAGTGATGAGCTGACAAAGGAAGGCCTATGGCCCGGCATTCAGTATCCTCGCGTTCCGGGACATGAAATCGCGGGCGTGATCGATGAGTTGGGCGAAGGCGTTTCGGAGTGGAAAAAAGGACAGCGCGTCGGCGTCGGCTGGCACGGCGGCCAGGACAACACGTGCCCATCGTGCCGGCGCGGAGATTTCAGGAACTGCCGCAATCTGAAAGTTCCGGGCATTAGCTACGACGGTGGATACCAGCAATACATGGTAGCTCCCGTGGAGGCACTAGTAGCGATGCCGGAAAGCTTGGGCGCCGTTGAAGCCGCGCCGCTGCTGTGCGCCGGAATTACCACTTTCAACGCCTTGAGGCACAGCGGCGCGATGCCCGGCGACCTGGTTGCCGTGCTCGGCATCGGAGGGCTGGGCCACCTGGGAATTCAGTTTGCGAACCAGTTTGGTTTCCGGGTTGTGGCGATCGGGCGCGGATCCGAAGACACTTCGCTCGCAAAGAAGCTGGGAGCCAGCGTGTACATCGACAGCAAAGCGACGAATGCAGCAGAGGCGTTGCAAAAACTGGGCGGTGCACAGGTGATTCTTGCGACGGCGCCAAGCTCCAAAGCCATGTCCGAGCTGATCGATGGTCTGGGGCCAAACGGCAAGCTGATCGTGGTGGGCGTGAGCGCCGAGCCCATCCAAGTGACACCGCTACAGCTGATCACCGGGGTGCGAACGATTCAAGGCTGGGCCGCGGGAACGGCAGCCGATTCGGAGGATACGCTGCGATTCGCGGAGCTCAGCGGGGTGCGTCCCATGGTCGAAACGTACCCGCTCGAAAAAGCGGGGGAAGCCTACGCACGAATGCTGAGCGGCAAGGCGCAGTTCCGCGTTGTGTTGACGATGTGAGGCGGGCGAACAGCACGACGCAGGATGAAAGTCTCGTGCGTTTGAGCTGACTATTTCGCGGCCTGATCGCCTCGCTCCGCGCGCAGCAGCTCGACGGAA
>JASHRI010000404.1 GCA_030037435.1 Candidatus Acidiferrales bacterium
GCGAAAGCAACCGCTCCCGCAAGCAGATCGCCTTCGATCACCCGGTCGACGACGCCGAATTGCAAGGCTTCGGAAGCCTTGATCGGCTTGCCTGTCGTACACACTTCAATGGCGCGCTCAATGCCGATCAGGCGCGGCAGACGCTGCGTGCCGCCGGCACCGGGAATAATTCCCAAATTCACTTCCGGCTGGCCCACCTTCGCATCCGCCGACGCGACGCGATAGTGGCACGCCTGCGCGACTTCGAGTCCGCCACCAAGGGCGTTTCCGTGAATCGCGACGACCACAGGCTTGCGGCTGTCTTCGATCTTCAACAAGTACGGCAGGATTCCGATATCGCCTTTGGACACGCCCGACGTGAGCTTGACGAACTCCTTGATGTCCGCTCCCGCGATAAATGTGCGCCCCGCGCCGATCAATACGGCCGCCCGCACGCTATCGTCGCGCTGAATCTGTTCGATGGCTGCGACGATGCCCTCGGTTACGCCAGGGCTCAGTGCATTCACCGGCGGATTATCAATGGTAATGACGGCAACATCGCCTTCTCTGCTCAATCGAACCAGCTCGCTCATGTGTGTGGGTTTCTCCCGTCAGACCGATCTGTTATGTGTGCCGATTCCGCGCAAAGATAAGCAGAAATGAAAACGATCAAAGAATCTCGACCATCGGCGCCGGCGCCGACAAATTTACCACCGACAGCCGCGCCGCAACGTTGCGTGCCACGGCACAAATGCTTCGGGCTCCTGGAGCATCCTCGCCCAGCGACACCACTGGCTTCCCCGTGTCTCCGCCGATGCGAATCTGCGGATCGATTTCAATCTCGCCCAGAAACGGCACCTCGAAGGCCTTGGCCATGCGCTCGCCTTCGCCATGCCCGAACACGTCGATGCGGCCTTGGCAGTGCGGGCAGGCGAAATAGCTCATGTTCTCGACCACGCCAAGAATTTCAACGTTCACCTGCCGGAACATTTCAATCGCCTTGCGCACATCGGCCAGCGCAACCACCGAAGGCGTGGTAACCACCACCGCTCCGCTTACGGCCACAGTTTGAATCAGGCTCAATTGCACGTCGCCCGTTCCCGGCGGCAAATCAACCACCAAGTAATCGAGTTGGCCCCAGCGCACGCTGCGCAGGAATTGCTGCATCACGCTGTGAAGCATCGGGCCGCGCCACACCAGCGGCTTGTCGCCCGGATTCAGCAAGCCCATCGAAATCATTTTCACGCCGTACGCTTGCACGGGAATGATCGTGCGTTCATCCAGCGCTTTTGGCTGTTCCGTAGTGCCCAGCATCACCGGGACGTTCGGCCCGTAGACGTCCGCATCCATCAAACCCACCGCCGCGCCCATATCTTTCAGCGCGATTGCCAGGTTGACGGCAACCGTCGTCTTCCCTACTCCGCCTTTGCCGCTCGCGACGGCTACGATGTTCTTCACGCCGGCAATCGGCGGCCTATCCTGTAATCGACGGCCCTCTGGCACCTGCACATCGAACTTCAGCTCGACCGACTTCACTTCCGGCACTTTTGCCAGTGCCGCGCGCACCTCTCGCTCGATCGTCTCGCGCAGGGGGCCTCCAGGAGTTCTCAGCGTCACAAGCAGCGAAACGGCGCCGTCCTTTACCTCCACCTTCTTCACCATCTGCAGCGTGACGATGTCCCGATGCAGCTCCGGGTCCATCACTCCGCGTAGGGCTTCGAGAACGGCCGCTTCACTTGGTCCACTTGGCATGGCTTCCTTTCAGTTTTCCCTGCGATCCGCGGCTTGCGCGTGCGCCGACGAGATGCCTAGCCATCATAGACTTCCCACGCACGCCCAGCAACTTTCCCGGCTTTTCGTGGCCATTGGGAAAACGCAGCAGCGATAATGCGCCCGAAGCTAAAGTTGCAGGCGATTGTTACCGAAACACAGAATAGGACGGTAGTTCTATTGCCGCTAGCACTGCCGGGGGATACCGTAAGTGCATATGCCAAGACCTTTGACGGGCCAGCAGGAAAAACCAGCGTTAGTGCTCGACCCGGGGCGTCGTCGAAGCATGCGAGTGCTATTGAGCGTGCCTATCCAAGTGGTGGGTAAGAATAACAAAAATAAGGACTTCGAGGAAGACACCCGGACGCTCGTGGTGAATGCCCACGGAGCTCTGATCGCGCTGGCAGCGGCAGTGGTAGCCGGGCAGCAAGTCCAAATCTCAAACCACGCGACGAAGCAATCGCGTGACTGCCGGATCGTTCACCTGGGAAATTCGCATTCTGGAAAAATCCAGGTCGGAATCGAATTCGTCGAGCCGTCTCCATCTTTCTGGCAGATCGATTTCCCACCTGACGATTGGGTCGTGCCAGAGAACTGACGAACCGCGTACCTTCTGTTACGCAAGTTTGCCCCGCTTCTACTGCGCTGAAATGAGTTCGACTCGAAAAGTGCCAACCGGCAGATCTGCGCGCATCAGCACCGGCGCGTGACTTCCCCCATTGTCAAGCCAAACGACAAAGTGAATGCCTGGCACTTCCTTCTGATACTCGGACAGCCGGATGGAAACGTGCGAGGTGGAGAAGCTTCCGGCCGCTACCTCCACCGGCTCGTTTGCGGCATCGCGGTGGGCGTCCATTTCGTACAAATCCTTGCCGTCATAAACCGGCGCGCGAAATTCCGGCCTCTGCTGCCAGTCCACGCTGCGCAGGGCGTAGAGCGCCCCGAGCGGATCAAGCGTGCCGGGCGCCACGATCGTGTACGGCCCTTGGGCGGGAAGCGCTTGGCCCTTCGCCACGAGATGCCATACCTTGTCCTCTGTGTGTCCTAGTTCATTCAGGTGCGATTCGTATTGATGGCTTTCAAGACCGGATGCGTCGGCGTAGGAGTCGAACTGATCTTCGATCGGAAAAAGCGAGCGCACCGAACTGACCGTGTGAGCCATGGCACGAAAATGCCAAGTCGGCCAGCCGAAAAGGTCCCGGCACTGAGGGACGGTTAGCTCCACGCTGGCGGCATTCGAGAAAGCGGACCATGACACGCGATACGTCAATTTTTCGCCGACGTGAAACGGCACTGGAGCGGCTTTTGCCCGCTCCGGCTGGGAGGACCTCCGCATCGCGGCATCGTACTGCCAAAGTGCATTTGCATCGACGGCAACCGCAGCTGGGCCGCGCATGGAAGCAACGATTGCGACAGTGATCCCGAGCACGATTGCGAATGCCAAGCGCCGCGCTGAGCGGGGTCTTTCTCTATTCAACGCGATATTCCTTGGCTGGCATCTCAATTCCGCAACTCTCAAACATTCCGGCAGCGCGCCACGCCATGACGCTTGCTCACCTAGCAGCCCATCGTTATAGTGGGCAGTGAAATATTTCTGGCATCAGTTGAAAGTGCATCGCAATTATCACATCCCGAGCGGCGTTGTGGAATCGAACTCACTCGGGTCGGCCGGATTCGCCAGCAAAGGGATTTCCGAATGCGCTATCTTGTGACCGGCGGCGCCGGCTTCATCGGCTCGAACATCGTAGACGAACTCGTCCGCCGAAGGCACGAAGTAGTTGTGCTGGACGATCTCTCCGCCGGAAAGGAATCCAATCTTGCGGGCGTGCGCGGCAACATCGATTTCCGCATAGGCAGCGTCACCGATCTGCAAGCCGCGCAATCGGCGTGCCGCGGCGTCGATTTCGTGATCCACCTCGCGGCACGTACCTCGGTGCCAAAGTCCGTGCACGATCCAATCGACACGAACCGCGCGAATATCGACGGTACTCTCAACGTCCTAGTGGCGGCCCGCGATGCAAAGGTGCGGCGCTTCGTCTTTGCGGCATCCTCGTCGGCCTATGGAGAAACGCCGACGCTTCCGAAACTGGAAACGATGCCAGCGGAGCCGATTTCTCCTTATGGCGTTTCCAAATATGTCGGCGAACTTTACGCCCAGGTTTTTGGGCGTGTCTACGGTCTTGAGAATGCGTCCGTGCGGTATTTCAACGTTTTCGGGCCGCGCCAAGATCCCACGTCGCAATATTCCGGCGTCCTCTCGCGCTTCATGTTGGCCGTGCTCGAGGGCCAGCCACCGATTGTCTATGGCGATGGCGAGCAATCGCGAGACTTCACATACGTCGACAACGTGGTGGACGAAACTCTGCGAGCTTGCGAAGCAAGCGGCGCCTCCGGTCGAGTATTCAACGGCGGCACAGGCATTCGGATCACTCTGAATCACGTGCTGAAGCTCCTTGAAAAAATCACGGGAAGGAAGATCAAGGCGAAGTATGAGCCACCGCGCGCGGGCGATATCCGCGATTCACAAGCTGAGATTTCGCTGGCGCGAAAGGTGCTGGGCTACGAACCAGGCGTGCATTTTGAAGAAGGCTTGCAGCACACCTGGGAATGGTACAAAGGCGCTTACGGAAAAAAGTAATCTGCACGGCACTGCCGCGCCAGTGCCGCCCGAAATCAGCAACTCAGTTTTTCGAAGCTTCTTGCGCCTTGTACGCCTGCCGCGAGATCGAGATCAGGTAGTCGTGGATGGCGTCAGCTTCCGCCGGACTGAGCACGTCGTTCCAAGGTGGCATGCCCGCGTTCTGCAGAATCCCATTCAGGACAATTTGCTTGAACGCCGCGTGCGTTTCAGGGCTCATTCGCCGCAAGTCCGGCGCCAGGCTGCCTGGCTGATTCAAATGGCAGGAGCCGCAATGCGCGGCGAAAAGTTTTTGGCCCTGCTGAATCGTTTCCGCTGAACCGGTCTGCGCCGGAGGCTGAGGAATCGGTTTAATGGGCGGCAGTAGCGGAGGAATTGGAACCGCTCCGCCATCGAGCTTGAAAACAAGAATGCGGCCTTCATTTCCGCGCTGATAAGCGGCGCTGGTGGGATGAACGAAATTCCATCCGCCACCACCCCAGGCCGCCATCACCGCAACGTACTGCACGCCCCCGATTGAATAGCTCATCGGCCCGGCGATGATCGCGCTACCTACCTCGATGTCTTTCAACTTCTGTCCAGTTTCAGCATCGTACGCGCAGAAATGACCTGTCCCTGTACCCTGAAAGACGAGTCCGCCCGCTGTCGCCAGGACACCCGCTCGATCCCACCAGTCGGACATCGGGATCTCCCAGACATTTTTGCTGCGGATGGGGTCCCATGCTCGCAAGAACGCCTTTCCAGTGAAAATTCCCGTCTGCCCATTCTCAATCTCCGGGATGTAGACGAGCCCCGTCTGCGGATCCCAGGACATTGGATTCCAGTTATGGCCGCCCATCGGCGAAGGCGAAATGTACTTTTTCCCGTTCGTTGAATACCTGTAGCTGCGGGCATCCGCAGCCTCCACGGGCCGTCCGGTCTTCAGATCAACATGCGTAGCCCAAGTTACCGGCACATAGGGATCGGCAGAAAGCAGCTTGCCGGTTTTGCGATCGAGGATGTAGAAAAATCCCGGCTTCGGAGCCTGCATCAAGACCTTGTGAACCTTGCCGCTGATTTTCAAATCGGTAAGAATCATCGGCTGCACCACATCGAAGTCCCACTGATCGCCCGGAACTTCCTGGTAATACCAAGCCATTCTTCCAGTGTCGGGATTGAGTGCAATGATGGACGCTATATACAGATTGTCTCCGCCTGAGGGGCTGCGCTTCGATTGATCAAAAAAGGTTCCGTTGCCCGTGCCGAAATAGAGAAGATTCAATTCCGGGTCGTAGTCGATTGCACCCCAAACCGTTCCGCCGCCGCCCATGGCCCAATTGCTTTTCGGATCCCACGTCTTCGCCGCCGCTTTCAACTCGGGATTTTCGTATGGCTTCGAGGGATCGCCCGGCACTGTATAAAATCGCCAGGCGAACTTGCCCGTGTCGACGTCGTAGGCGCTGAGGTAGCCGCGCGCATCGTATTCCGCGCCGGAATTGCCAATCACGACCACGTGCCCGGCCACTTCGGGCGCTCCTGTGCTGGTGTAGCCGCGCTTTTTGTCGACAATCGTGTCCACCTTCCAAACCACGTTGCCCGTGCGTGCGTCGAGCGCGATCAAATGGCCGTCGAACGAGCCGACGTATACTTTGCCTTGCCAAACCGCTACGCCGCGATTGACTTCGTCGCAGCAGGACCGTTGATTGACGCGCATGTCGTTGTGCGGATCGAACGTCCAGAGCTGCTGGCCAGTTTTTGCATCGAGCGCGTAGACCTGTCCAATGGGCCCGGTCGTATACATCACGCCATCGACGACCACGGGCGTCGCTTCCAGGCCACGAATGGTGTGCGTGTCGTATTGCCAGGCAAGACCAAGGCGGTCGACCGTTTTCTTATCGATTTGCGTGAGCGGCGAGAAGTGGCCTTTGCCGAAATCGCGCCCGATGGTCATCCAATCTCCCGGATGCTGATTCGCGGCAATCAGGCGCTGGCGATCCACTTCTCCGAATTTATGAGACTCCTTCGTGTCAGCTGAAACGCCACGCGCGGCATACATTCCGATCGAAAGTAACGCCGCGGCGAGCGCGATCGCGGCCAAGTTTTTCGAGTCAATCCGCACGTTGCTGCCTCACTTTCCCGTTAATCATGCGCGCCATTCGCGAACTCGAATCGGTCGCTTCTCGCCACTATTTCTCGCGCCAAACCGACGGCATGTTGTACGGCACGCTGGCCATATTCGCTGCAATCTGCAGAATTTTGCCATTCCGGATTTTGAACAGCTCCAGAATGCAAAGGCTGCTGGGCGTTCGCATGGGTGACTCGAGCTGGCGGCCATCGGTCATCTTGTAGGTTGCGAGCTTGCCGCTGTGGTCGAGGAAGACACCTGCGAGAACCAGGCCGCGTTCTTCGTCCACCAACGGATAGCGCCGGTCGCGGGCGCGATCGTCATAGCGGAAATAGCCCATCTGGAACTGGCCCGCGCATCCCAGATTCGTGACCGGGAACATGTGATTCGACGGATTATTGGTGGACTGAAGGGCATTTTCCGTGCGGTTGCAGTCGGGATCGAACACAGTGTGCAACGTGCCATTGTTCTGCTGCAGGGTGTCGAAGTAGCCCTTGACCAGCTCAATCATTTTTGCGCGCGGGCTGCGTTCGGCCGGGGAAAGGGTACTTCTGAAATTCTCCTTGTCCACGTACCGCTCCAGGTTCGGATTCGGCGTCGCGCCGGCGGCCGGACGCGCCACAATCGTTTCGACCTCGGCAATCTTTCCATCCACCACTTTTATCCGCATGGCGAATGGTGAGTTAGTATGCGTCTCCTGCACAACGCCGAGATAGCCGACGTTCCCCGTTTTCGTATCTGCAAATTTCACATCGTAAGGGCCGAAGCCCGAAATCGTGTTCCACAGCCCGTCGCCGATTTTCATCACCACATTGTTCTCGGTGAACTTCACGTCAGCGGCCAGCGGAAGGTGCGAGGGATCTTTCGCCGTCAGCGCCTTCAGATACTGATCGAGGAAGCCGTACAGGCAATCGCGATTGCAGGCGCCCGCGACCGCTACGCTAGGCGCGGCGGAATTTCCGGCGTAGCCCGGTCGCATAAGAGAAGCCGAGAAAAATACGATCCCAAAGCACACGCAAGCAGTGATGAACGCTCTTCGCATAGCTCCCTCCCCCAAATCGAATCGTGCGAACAAGTCGGCCCGGCCGATACTGGCAAGACGGCGAATGCGAGAGTCTACACCACGGCAATTCGTTGTGAGCAACGATTTACATAGCCTAGGGCGTGCCCTCCGGCGAATGGCTGAACGCATAGGTTGCCCGCGCGTGGAAGTTAGGCCACACTGACGCAGAGCGCCCGCCCTGCATAGATTGCGTTGCGCTTTGCATTCATTCGATTGCCGCGATTCCCGGGAGCCTTGGCGATGTTCTGGCAGCGCGTCGGCGCACTCATCATTGGAATTTTTGTGGGATTTTTGGGAGGGCTATTTGGCAAGGGCGGTAGCGCGGTCGCCACTCCGCTGCTAAGCCTGATCGGCTTTCCCGGCTTCGTAGCGGTCGCAGCTCCGCTGCCGGCAACGATTCCAGGTACGCTCGTCGCGGCAGCCGAGTATTCCCATTCGCACTGGCTGGATTGGGCAGTGTTCTGGTGGAGCGTGGCGATCGGCGTTCCCGCGACCATTTTAGGCGCTTATTTATCGAAGTTAACGGGAGCAACGCCATTGTTGCTCGTCACTGGCGTGCTCGTGCTAGCCTTCGGACTCTCATTTCTCTTTGAGCCAAGAAAAGCTATGCCGGGCGAAGAGGACAAGGACGCTCCGCGGGAGATCGTCAGGCCACGGTTTTGGAAGCTTCGCCTGGTGGCAGTGGCAGCGGGCGTCGGCCTGATATCAGGTCTGCTGGCCAATTCCGGAGGTTTTCTGCTCGCTCCCAGCTACGCCAAATTTTTGGGACATCCCATCAAGCGAGCCTTCGCAACGTCGCTCGCCGTAGCCGCGGTGCTGGCAGTGCCGGGTACGGTGGTACACGCATACCTGGGGCACATCGATTGGGCCGTAGCAGGGTTGATTGCGTTGGGTTCGGTGCCGTCGTCTTATTTCGGAGCGAAGCTGGCGCTGCGGTCGCGTTCCGAAAAACTTGAAATGCTGTATGGCGCCGTGTTGACCGCTCTGGGTGCTTTTTTCCTGATCCATGGCGTGCGCTGAGCACCTGCGGCGGCAGATGCATTGTCATCCGCCGTTGGTCTGCGATATTCTCGTCAAAGCGGATGATTGATATTCACTGTCACATACTTCCAGGCATCGACGACGGCGCTGAATCTCTCGAAATTTCCTGCGCCATGGCCGAGATGGCCATTGCCGATGGAATTACCCATGTGGTCGCCACACCGCACGCAAATTCGACACATCGGTTCGTTCCAGAATTAATCCGGCAGCGCCGCGACGAACTCCAGGCCCAGTTTGAAGGCAGACTTCAACTTGCCACCGGATGCGACTTTCATCTCAACTTTGAAAACCTCCAGGAAATTCGCACCAATCCCAGCCGCTTTACGGTGAATCAAAAGGACTATTTGCTGGTGGAGTTCGCGGAATACGCGATTCCGCCCGCGCTTGATCAGGCCTTGCACGATTTGCAGCTCGCCGGATTGCACCCGATCATCACGCATCCGGAACGAAATCCTCTGATCCGCGCGCAACCCGAGCGCCTGTTCCGCTGGCTGCAGCAGGGCTGCTATGCGCAGGTGACGGCGCAATCGCTGCTGGGAAAATTCGGCAGCAGCGCTCGGGAAATGAGCGAAAAGTGGCTGGATGCCGGTGCCGTGCATTTCCTGGCAAGCGACGCGCATAACATTCATTCCCGGCCTTTGCGACTGAAGGAAGCGTACGACCTGGTGGCCAAGACGCGCGGCGAGGAAACCGCGCAGGCGCTGCTGGTGGACAATCCTCTCGCTGCCTTCGAAGGACGGCCACTTCCGTTTGTTCCTGAGATCGAGGATGGCGTGGGCGAACCCGGATTCGAGCCTCGCGGTGTGCGACGCCGTAAGCGGTTCTGGTTTTTCTGAACGGAAATCACTCGGACTAACTTGCATTGGTCTTCTTGCCCGCACCGCAAATCATATCCGCGAATTTCCGCCATGCGAAAGGCTTGAAACTTTTTGCTTCAACGCCCTGCGCAGCCATTTGATCTACGAGCCAATCCTGACGCTGCGCCGTGGCCCGCGCCATCAGCGGATCGATGCCTGCGTCGCGAACAGCTTCCGCAGCCTCGCGCATTTCCGCCGCGCGACGGCGTCCGTGCTCAGCCACGCGACTGATCAGATAGTCGGGCAGGCGATCGGTCCATCCCATATCCGGATATGTGGCGGCGAGCGACGCGAGCACAGCATCTTCCGCTCCATATCGACGCGCAGCGAGCAAGCTCTCGACGGTCAATGCTTCCAGACCTTTGATCATCACGCTGCGGCACATCTTGATTGCCGACGCAACGCCGATCCGGTCGCCAGCGACCGTCGCATTCATGCCGATGGAT
>JASHRI010000046.1 GCA_030037435.1 Candidatus Acidiferrales bacterium
CAAGCGTCCCGCGCCCCTCTGCCAGCGATTTGATATCGTTCGACGTGATGTTATGGAGATATTGCACGCGATCCCGCCCGCCCACCGACCACGTAGCCTGCCAGCTCGTGTCGAATAGCGCTGCTTTCTCTCGCCCCGCAGCGAACTCTGTTTCAATCGTCGAAAAACGCGCGGGCAACGTGCAGCCTTCGATCTGCGCGACCTGCGCCCCCGCGGCGCGATGTTCCTCGATGAGTGGCGATTCCATATTCGCGTTCAGTTCAGCTGCATTCGCGAGCCCATAAATCATATTAGCAGATCGCGCTCGCGAAGCCGCGGCGACACCGGGGTTAAGCTGGGCGGATGTGCTAAATTTGTTGGGTTATGCCTCTCGGCGTTTACGTTCAGGTGCCGTTCTGCCAGACGAAATGCACCTATTGCAACTTTCACACCGGCGTTGTGTCGCGCGACCGCTATCGCCCCTACGTGGACGCGGTCTGCCGCGACATCTCGGACGCGTCAGCGTCTTCCACGGAATCCGTGGATACCGTGTACGTCGGCGGAGGCACTCCAAGTCTGCTCGATACCGAAGATTTGGCCCGGCTTCTGCACGCTCTTGTTCGCTCTTTTCCAGGTCCTCGCGTGGAAGTCACGCTCGAAGCCGATCCCGAGACCGTTACCCCAGAACGAACTGCAGCTTGGCAGCGTGCGGGCTTTAATCGCATTAGTCTCGGCGCGCAGTCGTTTCAGGATGTCGAACTGCAAAACGCAGGCCGGTTGCACCGCCGCGAAGACATTTTTCGCGCCGTTGATCTGCTTCGCAGCGCGGGACTTAGCAACGTCAGCCTCGATCTGATCGCCGGGTTGCCGCATCAAACGCGCGCATCCTGGGAAGATTCTGTTAGTCAATTGCTTCGCATCTATCCCGATCATGTTTCCGTCTACATGCTGGAAATCGACGAAGGCAGCCGGCTGGGAAGGGAATCGCTTGCCGGCGGCAGCCGCTACGCCGCAGGTGCGATTCCGTCCGACGATGACATGGCGGATTTTTATGAGTGCGCCGCGCGGCGACTCGCCGACGCCGGTTATCACCATTACGAAATCTCCAATTGGGGTTTGCCGGGACGTGAATCGCTCCACAACCTGAAATACTGGCGGCGCGAGGCCTACCTCGGATTTGGTGCGGGCGCCCATTCCTTTGACGGCATTGCGCGCTGGGCCAACGTACACGAACCCGTTCGTTACACCACCCTGATCGAGCGCGGTGCCACGGCCCGCGAGCAATTCGAGGTCGTCTCACCGGCGCAGGCGTTGGCCGAAGAATTCTTTCTCGGTTTGCGCCAGATCGAAGGCATCGATATCGCCCCGATTGAGCAGCGCTCCGACCCGAGCCTCGGCCTGCGCTGGGAAACCTTGCATCAGCGCATCGACACACTTCAGTCGCATGGCCTGGTCAAGCTCGAAGGCACGCGCCTGCGAATTGCACCCAATCGCCTGACGATTTCAAATGAAGTATTTTTAGAACTACTTGGTTGATGCGAAGCTAGTTTTCGACGCCCAGACTGCGGATTTTGGTGAGAAGAGTTTTGTAAGACACACCGAGCTTCTCCGCGGCGCGCGTCTTGTTCCACTTCGATTCGCGCAGCGCATTTTGAATTTTGAAGCGCTCTACGTGAGCCACCGCTCGCTGTGACACCTCTTCGAGCGGTCCTTCCCACAAAAACTGTTCTGCGAGCATTCCGTCGGGGAGTTCTTCCGGCGCCGGCTTTGCAGCTGGCAGTTGTAACGCATCTGCATCGATCTCCTGTCCGCTCGCGAGGATTGCGGCACGTTCAATCGAGTTTTGGAGTTCGCGAACATTGCCTGGCCACGCGTAGCTGCGCAGACGCGCGCGAGCAGATTCGGTAAGGGCGAGCGCAGGCTTGCGAAACTCGCGGCGGAATTTTTCGAGAAAATGTTCGGCCAGCAGCAACACGTCGTCGCCGCGGTCGCGCAGCGGCGGAATGGTGATCGGCACGGCAGCGATTCGGAAATAGAGGTCGTCGCGAAATGCCTTTTCGGCCACCGCCGCACGCAAATCACGGTTGGTCGCCGTCAGGATGCGTACACTGACCCCGATTTCCTGTGTGCCGCCGACGCGTTCGAATCGCTTTTCCTCAAGCACGCGCAGCAGCTTGCTCTGAATTGCGAGCGGCAGCTCGCCGATTTCATCGAGAAACAGCGTGCCGCGATGGGCTAGTTCGAGTTTGCCGATCTTTCGTGCTCCAGCGCCGGTATATGCGCCACGTTCATGGCCGAACAGTTCGTTTTCGACCAATCCCTCAGGAATCGCGGCGCAATTAAGGGCCACGAACGGATGCTCCGCGCGTGGACTGAGATGGTGGATCGCGCGGGCAAACAATTCCTTCCCGGTTCCGCTCTCCCCTAGCAGCAAGACGGTCGAATCCGTGGCAGCTACCCGCTGCGTCATCTGGCTGGCTTCCTTCATCGCGGCGTCTTCGCCCACGATGCGCGGAAAGCCGTACCGCGCGGCGTATTCCTCGCGCAGCAGCAGATTTTCGCGTAGCAGTTCCTGCTGTTTCGTAGCGCGGTCCAGAAGCAGCTTCAGGTGGTCCAGATCAACAGGCTTCTGAATGAAATCGAATGCGCCTTCCTTCATCGCCGTCACGGCTTCTTCCACCGAGCCGTAGGCGGTCACCAGAATCACGGGAAGAGTAGGTTCGACACGCTTAGCTTCGCGCAACACGTCGATGCCGGAGTGTCCAGGTAATTTCAGATCGGAGAGTACGAGCAAGTAGCGGCGGCTGCGAACCTTATCGATCGCCGCGCTGCCGTCGGGAGCTTCCTCGACCGTGTAGGCAGCGCGTTCGAGCGCCTTGCGGAGCATGGCCCGTAGCTCGGGCTTGTCCTCGACAAGAAGTACGGGTTCCATGGCTCAAGCGCTCAGCGCGCCCAGCCTGGATCGCCGCCGGCTTTACGCAAATCGTCCTCGGCGTCGGAGATGGCTTGCTGGTCCGCTGCTACCGTCTTTTTGGCAGCGTCGATGTCGCTTACCTTCTTGCTGTACTGACTGCCAAATGGCTGCATGCCTTGCTGGTCCTGCGCGGCTTTCTGAGGGTCTCCGCCATAAAACTGCACCTGATCGACTCCCGCTTCCCGCTGTAGCACGTCAAGTTTTGCCTGATCTTCCGCTAGCTTTCCACGCAACGTAGCGAATTTCTCCCGCCAGGCCTTCTCATCGGCCGTTTTCGGCTCTTCGGTGCTTGGCTGAGCACCGGAGGTCGACTCGGTAGCGCTCGCGCCGACGGTCGAGACGCCGCCAGCGGTAGGGATGTTGTCGTTCGTAAAAACCTTGGCCGCTTTCAGCGTTTCCTTTTTCTGCTCGCGCGCTTTCCTTGCCGCTTCTGCCAGAGAGTCTTGCTGGGCCGGAGTCTGCGAAGATGCTTTTGTCTGTTCGGCCTGTTGCCCGGACTGCTGTGTGGTCTCTTGGGTCTGTTGCTGGTTGCTCTGTTGAGCTCGGGCGCTCGCTGGGACGACGAAGATCGCCGCCGCTATCAACCACAATGCTTTTTGCATCGCTGGCGCCTCCTAGGGCCGTACGCTCGAACCTGCTTCCACCTAGTTTAGATGCGTGCCGCCTGCGAGGGAAATAGAGACGCAGCAGGCTCCTGCCGCAAAGGTAACCAGAGCAGGAATTCCGCTCCTTGCTCTGGGCGGTTGCGGGCCTCGATGCTTCCCCCGTGCTGCAGGGCGACCTTTTGCACCACAGCGAGGCCCAGGCCGGTTCCATCGGATTTGGTGGTATAGAACGGGAGGAAGATTTTCGGCAAATCCTGCTCCGGAATTCCGGAGCCATTGTCGGCCACGCAGATGCGCTGCCATTGGCGACCGCCCAATTCTTCTACCGTTCCGGAAATCGCAACGCGCGCTGATGCCCCTGCGTGGCAAGCGGACTCTGCCGCATTGCGCGTGAGGTTAACCAGCGCTTGACGAATAAGGGCTTCGTCGCCGGGTAAATCCACAAACGTGCCTTCGCAAGCCACGGTGCACTGAGGACTAGCCTCCTGCAATTCCTCGGTGACGCGTTCCACCAAAGTGCGCATCGGGACCGTCTCATACGAAATCTCGAGCGGCTTGGCAAAGCGCAGAAATTCTGTGACCACGTGGGTGAGCGCGCGCGTCTGGTCCAGAATACGCTCGGCCGAGTCTCGCGTGTCGCCTGCCGCCGATTCGTTGCGTATCATCTGGGCGTAGCCGGAAATCGTGGCCAACGCATTCTTGAATTCATGTGCGATGCCGGCGGACATTTCACCCAGCGCGGCCAGGTTTTCGCGCCACCGCATCTGCTTCTGCAGGGCCGCGAGTTCGGTCAAGTCACTCATCAAACAGAGCGCGCCGCTAACCTTCGGCTCCATCGGGCTTGCAGGATCGTCCACGAACGTGCGAACGGCCTTTCGCGCGCCGCGATAAATCGGAGAAATGGTGACGCCAAGATGGCGCACTTCGCCGCCGGAAGTGAGATGCTCCACTTCGCCGCGCTGAAATGTCTTTCCGTCGCGTAGGCACGCCGTCAGCATCTTCGCGAGATTGGAATCTGCTCCCAGAATCTCCTTGTAGGATCGGTAGCGCATCGGGCGCAAGCCGAGCGCTGCTTCGGCCGCGGGATTGGAGGAACTGATCGAGCCGGTGGCGCTGACAAGAAGCATTCCCGTCGGCATGTTGCGCGTCACTTCCTCGGTGAGCCGCTCCGATTCCTGCGCGCGCTCCTGTGCCACCATATGCAGGCGCGCCAATTCCTTTTCCTGCGCGCGCAATTTCTCGATCACGCCATGCATCGACGCTGTCATGAACGCGGATGAATTGTCCGCGCCAGCCTTGGAATCGGTCCAGTCGCGAGCCGATTCGTCGGAATGTCCGCCCATGCGCTTGCGAACGAGCACTATCAGAAAAATGATGCCCGCTGCGAGCAAGATGAGCGACGTGACCGCGAAGACCAATGTGAGCGGATTTATGGCCGTTGAATGGAGTGGATGCAACGGCGGCAGCGGTTTCACGGGCGACTCTCTTTTCGCATGGCCATTATCGAATCATGAGCAACGACTGATACCAGTTAACGAGCGGCGTGCCGAAAAACATCACCAACACCGCCGCCATTCCCAGAAACGTGCCAAATGGAAGCTCGTAATCCGACTGCTTACGCCTTACGAGAATGAAAGCGATTCCCAGGATGCTTCCAAGCACCGAGCCCGCCAAAATCGTCAGCAACGTGCGCTTTGCCCCGAGAAAAGCGCCGGCCATGAGCATCATTTTGACGTCGCCAAGGCCCATCCCTTCGCGCCCGCGGAGCCGGAAGTACGCCTCCGACACCAGCCATAGCAACCCGCTGCCGACCGCCGCGCCCAGTAAAGCGTCGAAGAGAGATTGCGCCGGAATCGGAGGAGAAAACGCGAATGCCTTTCGAAGAATCCAACCTGCCGTGCCGTCGGCCGGAAGAGTGAAGAAACTGAACAAGAGAGCCAGCACAAAGCCGCTGTAGTTCACCACGTCTGGCAAAATTCGTTCGCGCAGATCGGTGAAAACCAAAACAATCATGAGCGCCGAGAAGACCGCCCATTTCAATGCCTCGGCGGTGAGGCCAAAAGCGAAGTAACATGCAAGAAAAAGCAGGCCAGTGAGCAATTCGACGAGCGGATACATTGGCGAAATTTTCGCTTTGCACGACCGGCACTTGCCGCCAAGGATCAGCCAGCTCACCACTGGAATGTTGTCGTAGGGGCGGATTCGGACGCTGCATTTGGGGCAGGCAGATGGTGGCGCGACGATGGACTTGTGCTCTGGAATGCGAAGGATGCAGACGTTTAGAAAGCTGCCGATGACGAGACCGAAACAAAACACGTACACGCCTATGAGGATCTCGGGAAGCACCTTTCGACTTTGCCACATTCGTCACGCACCCTCAAGCCGGGGCCTTTTCGGCGTGTCGGAGTGCTAACGAAGAGCGATTCCAGGAATGTCTGAACCCGTAGCGGTCGGCTAGGGCGGCCGCCGTTTATTTTCAACAGGTTGGAGGATTTTCCGTGGCCTAGAAGCTAGTCGAATTCCATGACGGGAGCAGACTGGTCAGGCCCGACACGGCCAACGGAGATTTTGGCGACGTTGTAGTTTTCACCCTTCACTGGGGCGCCCGCCAAACGTCGAAGCATCGCAATCTGGC
>JASHRI010000047.1 GCA_030037435.1 Candidatus Acidiferrales bacterium
CGATTCACCTGAAAAAATGAGAAGTGTCCCACGCGGAACGAACGCCCGCCCGCCTCGTAGAAAATGAAGCCTGGGCCGTACAGTCTCATGGGCTCGCCGGTCGAATGTTGAATCAGCAAGCTATCGATCGCAGGCACCGCTTGCCGAAATAGCTCCGCGAGTTCTGCCGCGCGAGCTGGGAATGATGCAAACGTCGCCGTCAGAAGCAGCTTCGTGTCGTCCGCTGTAGCGAACGCCTCAATTTCCCGCAGCTTCGCCGCCAGCGGAATCTCTGCGACCAATTTCCGAAGCGCCAGAAATGACTTCAGAAGCAGCGGCGAAAGAATCGCGCAATCATCCACCGCGCAGAGCGACGTGGAATTCGCGCGGAAGTATCCGAGCGACAGATTCTTGCTTGCGTCTCCTCTCTCTCCGCGATTCGGCTTCGACGACCCAGCCTCGTTCGCGGGACGGGCCTTCCATTGCGCCCGATTGCGATAACTCCACGGTTCCGACGCCCGCACACTGATTTCGCTTGGCCATTCAATTCGACCAAGCCGCCGCAATGTCTCTCGCAGAATTTCGGTTTTGTAGGTGAGTTGTGTTTCGTAGGGGATATGCTGGTAGTCGCAGCCGCCACAGACGCCGAAGTATGGGCATCTCGGCTCCGCGCGGTCAGGCGAAGGTTCCAGCATGCGCTCCACTCGCGCGCGGATAAATTTCTTCTTTTGCTCCACCGCCGCGGCCGCGATCCGCTCCGCCGGCAGCACAAAGGGGACGAAAACCGCCGAACCCTCGTGATGCGCCAGCCCTTCGCCTCCGTAGACCAGTTTTTCGATCGTGATTTCCATGGCATCCGGCGCAGAATCCGCATCACCCTCACGTGAGATAAAAAAGGCTCAGCCGCGGCACGCCGAACCGCTCAAATAACCGCTTCTGGGTGTACTGCCGTTCGAGCAGTGCCAGCTGATCCGCGGACATCTTACGCCTGTACGCCGCCAGCGACCGGTCCATCTCGCGGCGAATTTCAAGCAGCGCTTCTTCATCGGCATCTGCTGCCAGCGTCGCCGCCAACTTTTCCTCCAGCACAGTCATTCGCCGCTCAAGATCTTCCAGGTTCAGCGCACCCGGCGAATCCAATAGCGGCAACACATCGTCTAGCCGCTTCGCCGCTTCGTCGAGGCGCGTCGCCATGGCGCCGCGGGTCTCGCGAATGTGACTGGCCGCGTCGCGCAGCCGCGCTGCATTCCGTTCCACGTATTTGCGAATTTCATCGCGTGAAAATGGTTCGGCCGACGCTCGCGTGGCCGCTTCGGGACCGGTGCCCACCGCGGCTTCTCGCGCTTCCTCCGCCGCGTCAAGCACTGCGTCAACACAATACGCCAAGCTTTTTAGCTGCCGTCCGCCCGCAGCTCGCCGCGACCGGCTCCAGCTCTCGAACGCGCGGTCGATTCCCTTCAACACAGCGGCCAGCGGAATGCCTGCTTTTTGCCAGGTCTCCACGATCGCCCAATCAAGAGGCGACACCAGCAGGTGCGCTCCTCGCTTGCGCCAGAAATACTCCTCAATTTCGGTGAAATAATTGAAGTAGTTGAAGGCTTCCATGTGAGCCTTGGCCCGGCCCGCTGACTCACCCTTCGCGTTCTAACTCGAAAGTGGCTCGAAAGGCGCGTCGCGCTATCATTTGGCCCGCCCGGACTTCGGCGCTTTTTCTCCTGCGTTCTTGCTGCCGTGTCCATCAGCGCGATTGCGGTCCCAAATGATGCGCAATCCTTCGAGCGTCAAAAACTCGTCGACGGTCTCGATGTGCCGCGAAGCGCCTCCGATCAGCGCCGCCTGCCCGCCCGTAGCGATCACTTTGGTCTTCGGACCCATCACCTGCTTCATGCGGTCGAGTATCCCATCCACCAGATCGGTGTAGCCGTAAAAGAGTCCCGCCTGCATCGACGCGGCTGTATTCGTGCCGATCACTTTGCCCGGATCTTTCACCTCGACGCGAAACAGCCGCGCGGCTCGCGCAAACAGCGCATCCGCCGACACTCCAATTCCCGGCGCAAGCACTCCGCCCATATATTCCCCGCGCGCCGAGACCGCGTCGAAATTGATGGCGGTGCCGAAGTCGACGACGATGCACGGCGCTCCATACTTCGCCAGCGCGGCCACGCTGTTGACGATCCTGTCCGCGCCCACTTCCTGCGGATTGTCATACAGCACTGGCATGCCGGTTTTTACTCCCGGTTCTACGAACAGCGCCTTATGCCCAAAATACGCCTCCGCCATTCCGGCAAGCGTTGGATTTAGTGGAGGCACAACAGAACTGATGATCACGCCGTCGATCTCGCGCGGTTCGAGTCCACCAAGCGTGAAGAGGTCGCGCGTCAGGATGCCGTACTCGTCCACGGTCTGATCGCGCGCCGTCGTTAGTCGCCAGTGCGCCACCAGGTCCTTGCCGCGAAACACGCCCAGCACCGTGTTCGTATTTCCGGCATCGAGCGCCAGCAGCATCAGCGTACCTCCGCAACATCGCCCGAAACGACCATCTCGACGCTGCCATCATCCCGCGCCACGCGCAGCACGCCGCTCGGCTCAAGCCCCGCCGTCGTGCCGGTGAAAGTCTCCCTGGCCGTCGTGATCCGCACGCGCTTCCCTTTGTAGTAGCTCGACACTTCGGCGAACCTCCGCAAAATCGGCGGCGCGCCTTCGACGAGAAGCTGATTGTAGTAGCGGTCCATGTGGCGCAGCAACCGGATCAGCAGTTCCAGCCGCGAGTGGATTTTTCCGGTTTCGATTCGCAGCGACGTCGCCGTTTCCCTCAGTTCGTCCGGCATCTTGGATTGATTTACGTTCACCCCGATGCCAACCACTGCATAATGCACGCGGTCCGGCTCCGCCCGCATCTCCGTCAGGATGCCGCAAAATTTCCGGCCGTCGACGAGCACATCGTTCGGCCAGCGAATATCGGGCAGCACGTCCAGTTCCTCCGCCGCCGCGTCCCTCGCCGCGATGCCAGCCGCCAGAGTCAGCAACGGCGCGAACGAAGGAGGAATTCCCGGCCGCAGCAGCACGCTGCAATAGATACCCGCCGACTTCTCAGAAATCCACGTGCGGCCCGCACGGCCCCGGCCCGCCGTTTGCTCTTCGGCCACCACCACGGCGCCCTGCGGCTCGCCCGCTTCACCTAGCCGCATCGCCACGGCATTCGTCGAATCAGTTTTGAAGAAATGATAAATGCGCCGCGCGAATGTCGTTCCATAGAGCCGACGGCTCAGCATCTGCGGCGCCAGAATGTCCGGCATGCGTTCGATGTGATAGCCCGCGCGAGGATGCCCTTTCACGCGCACGCCTAGCGCGCGTAATTTCTCGATCCATCGCCACACCTGCTGCCGAGTGACGCCGATTTCCTTGGCGATCTTCGCGCCGCTTACCACGATCGTCGAATTCTCGGCCAGCAACGTCAGCAACGCATCGATGCGCCGGTCGGTCGTGCCCGGCAGTTCCGCCATTCTCTTTGAGGCCATCGGTGAGGCAGGATACTCGACGCACTCGCCGGCGACAAGCCGCCGAGCCTTCCGCGCATTATTCGAGCTGTTTCAGGCGGTCCTTGAGCTTTCGGAGTTCGAGCTGGCGTTCCATCATGGTGGCACGAAGGGCGTCGACGACTTTTTCAGGCGCCTTCGTGGTGAAATTTTCGTCGGCGAGGCGCTTCTGCTTCGATTCGACGTCCTGCTCGAGGCTAGCGATTGCTTTCTTCAGGCGCGCGATTTCCGCGCCCTTATCGACCGCGTCGCCGTAAGCGATGCGCAAGTCGAAAGCGGAGGTGGAACGCATCACGGCGCCCGCAGGATCGAGGTGCTCCTTGCTGATGCGCAAGGCGGAAAGCGTTGCCAAGCGCAGCACCGGTTCCATATTTTCCGTCAGCAGGTTGATCAGCATCGGGCCGCGCGTGGAGAAATCGGCCTCGACTTTGCGCTTCGAGTCGATTTTCAACTCCGCGCGAAGGTTGCGAGCAGCGACGACGATCTCTTGCAGGCGAGCCATCGCGTCGTCGGATGCAACATCGATCCATTCGCGACGCGCGTCCGGAAAC
>JASHRI010000405.1 GCA_030037435.1 Candidatus Acidiferrales bacterium
GAAATGTTCATGCGCCGATTCTTCATAGTTCCGGCGGAATTTCGCAAGCTGACCTCGCGATTCGAGATCGCGCTCGACGTGGTCGCGCAAGGATTCAATCAACCGCGGCACGGTGACGAGCACCGAGACGCGCTCGGTCCGAATCGTGCGAATCACCTCGGCGGGATTCAGCGTATCGAGAAAAACTGAAGTGCCCGCTAGAATCTGAGGCAGAAAAATGCCTAGGAGCTGCCCAAAGACGTGGCTAAGTGGCAGAAGATCGAGAAAGCGGATCGGATGCACGAATCGCTCATAACGCCGATAACGCGCGATTTCGCTTTCAAGCGGCTCGAGGTTTGCAAGCAGATTCGCGTGGGTCAGCACCACGCCGCGCGGCTCAGCGGTCGTCCCGGAGGTGAAAACGATTTCAACCGGGTCGCTTCGCAGTGCGGGCACGGAAGTAAGGCCTGCCTGATTTGTCTCGCGCGCGGCATCAGAGAGATCTTCCAAGGCAAGCGCCGGCACGGATTCAGGAGCCGGCAAATCGCGGCCAATCACCGCCAGCCGTACACCTGCCTGTTGAGCCACACGCTTCGCGAACGATTTCTCGGCGATCGCATCCATCGGCACCGCGACCGCGCCGCAAAACATGCAACCCAGAAAAGCGGCAATCCACTCGCCGGAGTTTTCGCCCCACAACAGAATCCGGTCACCTTTCTGGATATTTCGAGCTGTAAGCTCTGATGCAACCCGCCTTGCGACATTCAGGAGGTCGGAATATGACCAGCGCACCGTGCGATAGCCGCGGCGCCAGACCAATGCGGTATCGTTCGAGGGGCGCGAATTGGGACGAAAATATTCGAGGAGCGATGAGCGAGACATGAATCACCAAGTGTCGCTCATCAGGGCGCAAAATGGGAGTGCTGACGGGCTGGCGAAACGTCCGCGGCAGCCGAACGCCGTCGACGAATCAGGCGAGAAACAGCGCACGCCAAAGGTGCACAGGTGGAATCTCTATGACTGGCGGCCAGCTTCTTCGGGGGCTAACTATTACTGCTGTGGCGACGCTTGCTGCTGTTGTTGCTTGGCTAGATCGGCTTTGGCAGGATCAGCCGAAATATCCGAGCCGGGCTTTTCGTATCGCGTCAAGAACGGCATGAACGGCGTCACTTCGAAGGGCATCTTTTCGCGCGCGGAATACAGCGGCACTGCCTTGGCCTTGAGCAGGTCTACCTGATCGGTCCAGGGATCGAGCTTCAGCCGAGCGCCCAGGGGCAGAGCGGCAAGCTGGTCGATGTTATTGGGCTGCAGCTGCGGTCCTGAGCTGAGCAAAGTGGTGTCGATGTAAACGGCATTGCCGAGCCTCGGGCTGATCAGCGCCGGCAGATTCTTTTGCTCATCCTGGAGCTGTTTCAGGAACAGCGCCGCGCTGCTCAGCTGGCCTTTGTAGTTAGACTTCTTGAGGATTTCGACGGCCTTTTGGCTGGCTACCTCGACGTCGTTCGGGGTGTCGCGGAAAGAAAATCGTTCAAGCGCCTCCACAGTCGAGACGTTGGTCATGTCGTTGAAGCCCCACTGATCGGTGGAAGGCTTGGTAACCATGATGTCCGCCAGTTGCTGCGCCAATACCGCGGCAATGCTCGCTTCGTCCGGCAAAACATCGATCAGCCCGCGGCTTACAACGATCGTGTGGCCGATCGAAAAGGATTCCAGCGTGCTCGTCAGCAGAACCCGGCAGTGCACTTCAGGTTCGATGTCGAGGTTATTCGTGACTTCCAGGTTGTTCACCACCGTCTCCAGTAGTTTGTCGACTGGGCTTGGCGGCGAGAGCAATCCATCCTTCTGCAGGCGGTCGAGCACGTTTAGTTCCGCCTGATGTTGCCACGCGCGCTCAGCCTGTAACGGAGATCGATCCTGCATCTGCGCGCCTTGATCTTGAATGGCCGTGGGCGATTCGATGGTTAATTGGCTGAATTCCTGTTCGCGGCCGACGTTTTTCAGGTCATAACCCCACAGGCGAGTTTGCGCCTTAAATCGAATCCTATTTCCCCACAGATCCTTGAGATCCGATTCCTGGCTGTAGATGTACGCCGGCAGCCAAAGTCCAGGCTGTATATTCAATCGCCAGCTATCGAAATGCAGGTTGTATCCCCTGATGCCAGAGGACGGCGTGTATATCCCATTGAAGCGAACGATCGTGAAACCCTGATCTTCCGCCCAAACGCGCCCCTCGAACCGCCCGCGCCCGGATTTCGGCAGCGGCTTGACGTCGAAGACCACGCAGCGAACCTCGCCCAGGAATTCCTTCCCAACGTAGTCGAACTGGTAGTGCTGGCGATCAAATCCGTTCGCATCAAGATAAATCATCTGCAGAAAGCCTTCGGGCACGTACGAGGATGAAAAGACGCCTGCGATGTGCGAGAGCGGATTGAACTCGTCCAGCTTGCCCCTCTTTTCATTCAACATCGAATTGTCGACAACGCCCTTAGCAAGATCGGCTTGGCCGAGGAAATAATAGTCGTGCACGGGAATGGAGCCCATTTCCTTGTCGGGCTTCATGTCCTGGATGTATGTCTCAATGATGGGGTCGTAGCGCCGGATTGTGACCACCTCGTCATGCTCGCGCGCGATCATGCGGTCGATGGCCTGATTCACGGTCAGAGCCGGCCCCGCGCTGGGAGCTTCGGCTGGCGGCGTGGTAGTCGTAGTCGTGGTTGTTTCGTTAGCCGTCGGCTGCGCCTGTTGTGCCGCTATCGCGCCCGCAAGCGCTCCCGCCAGCATCACCCCGAGTGAAAAACGCGTCCACGTGCGCATCCCCGTTCCCCTTTCAGTACGCTAGTTGAAACGTGATGTGAGCGATCGCATCGAAATCAACCGGCCGTCCATCCTGTTCGGCAGGATGAAATCGAATCTGGCGTGCTGCGGCTTCGGCAGCTTCATCCAGACCGTAACCCAATCCGCGCACAATCCGTTCAACTCGAACCTCACCCGACGCCGTAAAGACTACCTGCAACAGCACGTCCCCTTCAACCTTCTTCGCGCGCCCTTCATCGGTGTATGTGGGCCTGGGCACGAACAGGATTTCGACCGGCTTGGTGTTGGATACGGCCGCCGTTTTCTTCACCTCAGGCCCCGCCGTAGCCTGCTCGTTGGCGAATGACCCTTGCTGCACACTACCGTGGTTGCCACCACCGCCGCCAATGGCTGTGCCATTGCCGAAGCCGGCGCTCGCGACCACCCCGCGGGCACCGTTCTTCCCACCTGTGCCATTGCCGTTGCCGGGACCAGCCGGCATATCAAAAGCCCCTTGTAGCGCGATATTCGGGTTGCGGTCGCGCTTGCCGTTGTCCGGTACGCCATTCGGATCGCCAAACCCGCCGGTTTGCACGGCCTCTCGCGGTTTCTTCAGGGTCGGAATTGCCGAGCTGCCCATTGAGACGTCTGGAAGAGCTTTCACAACTTCCGGCGCCGGGGCGACTTTGCGTTGCGTAACCTTTGCGATCGGTGATGTGATCACCGGATCGTAGATCTTGGGTTTCGGAATCTCGACCACCGCCGGCTTCACGACTTCCTTGATCACCTGCGGCTTCACCACTTTCTTCACCGGGGGCGGTTGCGGCTTCCAAGGTTGAATCACCGGAGCCTCAAGAGGCATGACCCAATAGTGCGGAGCAATCTCAAATCGCTGAGGCATCAGCAATGGAATCACGAGCAGCGCTGCGAGCGCTGCACATTCCAGCCCCAGTCCCGCGCCGAATGAACGCCATCGCTTCTGCCCGTCAGGGAGCAGGGAATCGTTGAATACGCCTGGACCTCTTACCTGTGCCATGCCTTCACCCCGGGTGCCTTTTTGGTTTGAGTAACCTGCGTCGAGACAAAAGTAGCGTGCCATATCTTAGTACTAGGTCGCGGGGCCAGGGTGAATGGAACGAAAGTACCATTCTACGACAACTCGTGTTGTAAGCGGCAACCAAAACTCATCCTAGATTGGTGCAGTCAATTGCATGCTTGATCCTACATGGAGAAGCCGACGTCTGAAGGCAGGTTCCCATAACGGAGATCTGGAAGCTTACGTTGACCACGGCTAAGTTCCAGCTGACATTAGAGATCCCGCGGGTCTGCCCAGGATCCCATCTACGCGCGCGAACGGCGAGCGGGGATTCATCAACTCGCGGACTTGAGCATTCACTGCGCACCGGCAACCCTTCAGTGCACTTCGGTCGCCAAAAGCAGCAGAGCACGGCTGCTGGGAACGGCCGTGCCCTGCTCAGAGCTCGCTATGACTGCCCGACTAATGCGCTGCGACCACAACGTACTGAGTGGCACCACCGTGATTGACGAGCAGAAGCACCGATTGGTTGCCCGCTGCTGCGATGGCGTCGCGATACTCTTGTACGTTATTGACCGGTTTGTGATTGACCTGCTGAATGACGTCGCCTTGGCTCAGCCCGACGTCCGCTGCGGCGCTCGATTCGTCGACAGAGTCGATCACCACGCCTCTGGTTCCCGCGGGAAGATTCAACTGCTGCGCGATATCAGGCGTTAGGTTTTCCACCTGAACTCCCTGCATCACTCCGCCGCTATTTTCGCCCGGGGTTCCATTTTTCGCCGTCTGCTCTGGCAGTTGAGCGAGAGTCAGCCCTACATCCTGCGTCTTGTTATTGCGCCAGATCTGCAGCTTAATTGGCGTGCCGGGAGCCGTCTCCGAAATCCGCAGCCTCAGCTGGCCGGTGTCGTCCACAGGATGGCCATTCACGGAGAGCACGATATCGCCCTGCTGTAGTCCCGCTCGCGATCCAGGCGTATCAGGCTCCACTTGGCTGATCAAAACGCCGCTATTCTGGCTGAGTCCGAATTGCTTCGCGATGTCCGGCGTTACATCTTGAATTTCCACTCCGATGTATCCGCGCGAGACCTTGCCATGCGCCACGATTTGATTCATCACCGATCGTGCCATGTCGATCGGTATCGCAAAACCGATGCCGACGCTGCCCTCGCCTCCGCCGGTTTCAATCGCTGTGTTAATGCCAACCAAATCGCCGTGCAGGTCTATCAGCGCGCCGCCGGAATTTCCAGGATTCACCGACGCATCCGTCTGAATGAAATCCTCATAGCCTTCGATACCCAGCCCGCTGCGACCCTTGGCGCTGACGATTCCCATCGTTGCGCTGCCGCCGAGCCCGAAGGGCTCGCCAATTGCGAAAACCACATCTCCAACTTGAAGCTTCGAGGAATCGCCGAACGCGAGCGTCGGCAAATCTGTGGCATCAATTTTGAGTACGGCGATATCGGATTGCGAATCCGTTCCAACCACCTTCGCCGTAAATTCGCGTTTGTCCGTAAGTTGAACCTTGATGTCCGATGCTCCGTCCACGACGTGATTGTTCGTCAGGATGGTTCCGTCGGATGTGATGATGACACCCGAACCCAAGCTATGCTCGCGCTCAGGATGCGGTTGGGCCTGCCCAAATTGGTTGCCGAAGAATTGTTGAAAGAACGGATTGTTCAAAAATGGCATCTCCTGTGAGCGCTGCTTCACAAGCTTCGACGAATGAATATTGACGACCGCGGGAAGGGCCGACTTCAGCACCGAAGCAAAGCCATTCGTAAAGTTGCCGAGAGGCACTGGCGTGGGATCGCCCGCCATTCGAACGTTCAGGCTCGGCGCTCCAAAAACTTCGTGCCCGGACCAATTTCTCAAGCCGATAGCGAGCACTCCTCCGCAGATGAGCGCGGCGACAACGGCCACCGTCGCAACCCATCGAGGGATGTGCAAATGACTACTCTTCATGACCTTCTCTCCTTTTTTGACCCAATGTCCCTTAACGCGTCGTGGCTACAGGTACGTTAGACGTGGTTCGCGGAAATTCGTGTGCTGGGCCTTGGCTACCGAAGGCTCGCATGCTCGGTCAAGGAATGCTCACCGACCGATTCGCGGAATGCCATGCCCTATTTGCGGCGCGGGCTCGACCCCAGTGGCGTCGCACCTCCTGGCGCCGGTGACGACTGCTACGCCCCCTATTATAGATGCAAATTCGCCGGGATACGTCGCTGGTTCGTTTTGGTGAGGCCGATGAAGCTCTAGCACTGGATTCGTGGCTGCATACAGGAAACCGAGTCAGATCAGCCGGCAAATGAAGAATGCTGCCGCAGCCGCAAGGCCACCTACCACGATGGTTTGAAGGCCCGAGCGCCAACGATTGACTCCCGTATAATGCCCTTTTATTGAGCCAAATACGAAAAGCGCCAGCAGCGTCACGCCGACGGAGACCCACAACGCCGGAAGCACCTGTTTCATCAGTATGTAAGGAGCCAGCGGAACCAGGCCGCCAATGACGTAGGAAACCGCGATGGTCCCAGCGCTGCGCCCGGCTCGAGATGGGTCGGGCTTTTCGAGTCCCAGCTCGAATCGCATCATGAAATCGACCCATTTTCTCTGATCGCCGGTTATGGCGCGCACGATCGGCTCCATTTGTTCCTTGGACAATCCGTAGTCGCGAAAAACCTTGGCAACTTCTTCCGTTTCGATTTCCGGGAGTTCGACGGTTTCGCGATATTCTCGATCGAGCTCGGATGCGTAGTGTTCCGAGTCCGTCTTCGCCGCCAGGTAGCCCCCAAGACCCATCGCGATCGAACCCGCCGCAATTTCGGCAAGTCCGGCGGTGACGATGATTCCATTGCCTGCGGATAACACTGCAGCCGCACTCGTGAGCCCCGCTGCCAGCGCGAAGGGCACCGTTAAGCCATCCGCCATTCCGATCACAATGTCGCGGACAGCGGCCGTCGCGGTGAAGTGCTTCTCCACATGTTCGATGGCTGGCATGCAATCCTCCCTGAAACTGTCGCGACGCGTTCGCGGGAAAGTTTCGTCACATCCGGCAGGCGCGTATAATTGCCTTGTTGGAACTGTAATTCAGGAGGTAGATACTATGTCGGCTGGACATTCTGCACAAGGAGCCGCTCCCCAGATGAGCCATACTTTGCCGCCTCTCCCGTACTCGTTCGACGCGCTAGAACCCTACATCGACGCGAAAACAATGGAAATCCACCACGACAAACATCACGCCGCGTACGTCACGAACCTGAACAAGGCTCTTGAAGGGAACGCCGATCTTCAGAAGCTGACGGTCGAAGAGCTTCTCGCCCAAATCAATGAGGTTCCCGAAAACATCCGCACCGCCGTGCGCAACAATGGCGGCGGCCACATGAATCACACCATGTTTTGGAAGATCATGAAAAAGGGGGGCGGAGGCGAACCCAGCGGCGATCTCGCCAATGCAATCAAGAGTTCCTTCGGTAGCTTCGCCGATTTCAAAACCAAGTTTAACCAAGCGGCCACCACACGCTTCGGCTCCGGCTGGGCTTGGCTGCTAGTTCGTGACGGCAAGCTCGCCATCGAATCGAGCGCCAACCAGGATAATCCGATCATGGATGGCGGGAAAGCGTGCCTCGGCCTGGATGTATGGGAGCACGCCTACTACCTGAAGTATCAGAACCGCCGGCCCGAATACATCGAGGCTTGGTGGAACGTGGTCAACTGGCCGCAGGTCGCCGAAAACTACGCTCACCACAAGAAGTAGGATCGCTCGATCTGGGAGCCCGACCGGTTATTGCGTTGGGCTCCGGACTTCGCTGCGCATCCGCTGATCGGCAGGCGAGCCATTCGAACTGGCCATATGCCACAGCGGATGCGGAGCTTAATTGCGGGCGCCCGGGTCGCTAATGTCCCAGTAGGCTGTGCTCAAATGCCAGAATTCCGATTGCGAGTAATGTCGTCAGGATCGTAATCACCAGGCCCACGCGCGCAAACTCCCAGAAGGAAATCTCCACTTTTTTCCCCGCCTGCTGCAGCACAATCAGGTTTGCCACAGAGCTGAGTGGCGTCGCGTTGCCCGCCAGCGTACTGATGCTGGCAACTGCCAGCCAAATAAAGTGATTGTTCTGAATCGACGTCACAATCGGACGAATCAGCAGCACTGCCGGTACGTTGCTTACGAGATTCGAGAGGACCAGCATGATGCCACTGACCGCAAAGAGCTGGGTGGAAAAGTTGCCGTGAAGGCTATGCTGAAACTTTCCGATAAAGTAGTTGATCGCGCCCGATGCCTGAAAGCCGCGAATCACCACGAAAAGCGAAGCGAAGAATAGGAGCAGTTCCCAGTCAACCCGGTGATAGACGTTTTGCGCCTTCACGCGCCCGATGATTAGGATGAATGCGCCCACCGAGATCGCCACCAGGGGAAACGAATAGCCCAGGATCCACAGCACGATCACCAGTACGGCCGCTAGTGCGCATTTCAGCAAAAGAGTCCGATGGATTTTCACTTCCAGCGGCGCTGTTCGTATCTCTGCAAGAGGATGACCGATGATGTCTTTGCGAAATACTAGCGCGAGCAGCGCAACATTGATTGCCAG
>JASHRI010000406.1 GCA_030037435.1 Candidatus Acidiferrales bacterium
ATCTGCCGCGCAATTCCAGTGTCGTCCATATCGCGAATGCGCTGCTCGCCGATATCTTGCAGCCGCGCCGCGATGCCCTGCGCGCGAGGGCTCGATCCTCCAAAGTATGTCCACTGGTCGCGGAAACCCGGATCGAGATTCCCGCCCTTCGCAACCATTGCCTTCCAGCGCTGCACCAATTCCGGCGGAGCATACGCCTCCTCCGTCGCAATGCGCAGCCAGCCTGGCGTTTTTGTTGAAGAATTATCGGGAGATGCAGCGGAGTTCGTCATAGGAGAGCGGCGTGCGAAAGTAAAAAATCATCGCGGCGATCATGCCTTGATTCCCATCGCCTCCGCGTAGGCCTTGCGAACCTCCGCGGGCTGCCCGGCTTGAAAAATGTAATCCTTCAGTTGACCGCCCGCCAGCGGATGCTTCTCAATCTGCTCGATCGTCTGCCCCTCGGTCAAATTCTTGCGGTCGGCGATCGGCAGCGGGATGCAGCGGTTGACTTCCGCATCGCGAGTCACCGCTTTCGGATCTTCGCCGCGCGCCAGGCCCTCGATGTCGCGCAGAAACCGTTGCCGCATCATGATGATTCCCGTATCGCTTGTTCCCAGATGCTCGCGCGTGCGATCCGCGATCGTCCCCTGTCCCATCCAAGCGACAAAATCCTGGTTCATCACATGACTCGAAATCCAGCGGCCCGTTTCGGCGTCGAACACCGGGCCATGCCACGCCGGAATCTGCTCCTGCACGTAGGGCTCGCGGTCCCGCGGCACGCGGCTGAAGCACCACGTAACGCTCAGCGTATTTTCGTCGTCGATCGGCACCCGCCACTCAAAATGATCGCCCGTAAACAGCGCATTCGGCCACAGGCAAACGCGCCCCACCTTCCACAACGGATCTTCTTCGCTCATCCCCTCGCGAATTCGCCGGTAGACGATCCCATAATCAAATTCATCGAAGGCCAGCTTCAAATGCCTCGGCGAATACGGTCCCATCTGATCCTTCAGCCGCACGCCCCAGTTCATATGCATCCACTCGAAATGCAACGGATCGACGGAATTTTCCTGGCACTGCAGCCAGTTGCACGGCACATCCGCAAACACGATTTGCACGAATCCGTTCTTCCACGTAAAGGGTTCCCATGTTGGCACCAGCGGCGCGGGCTGCGGCCCCAGATATGCCCAAATTAGCCCCGCCTTGCACTCCACCGGATATGCCGTAATTCGCACCTTGTCGCGATATCGCGCCTCGGGCTGCGCAACGTCTTCGTACGGCTGCTCCAAGCAACGTCCATCCTCGCCAAACAGCCAGCCGTGATAGCTGCAGCGCAATCCGCTCTGTTCGACGAATCCATAGGACATGTCCGCGCAGCGGTGCGGACAATGTCGATCCACCAATCCGAATGTCCCGTTCAAATCTTTGTAAAGCGTCAGGTCTTCGCCCATCAGCCGCACCGGCTTCACAGACTCCGTCGCAAACTCGCTCACCGCCGCGATCGGCATCCAATAGCGCCGCAGCAGCTCGCCCATAGGCGTTCCCCGGCTCACCTGAGTCAGTAGCTGGTTTTTGGCCCGGTCTAGCATCGCAGTTTGCGGCATTCTAACTCACCGCCGCAGTGCCAAAAGCAAGTATTTCGCGCGCCTGTAGAGTCGGTCAGTTTGAATTTTCTTGATCGTGACACAAGCAGTTAAAATTCAAACTGACCCAGTACCCGCGTGCCTATCGGCCGAATCGGCATGCCCTGGTGGGTCGAGTCACGGTCTCTCGCCGTTTTCTCTGCACGGCTCGCTATGGTTGACAACGCAATACTACGGCAGTAGCATCCGCGCATATTTTTGCGTCTTTATAGTGATGTCAGCGGCCTAAGAAATCACCTCGGCCGAAAAACCAATTCTTGCGAGGTGCATCATGAGAAAAGCTGCCGCAGCGGTTTACGCCTTCCTGGCATATCTGATTTTCTTCGTCACCTTTCTCTACGCGATCGGCTTCGTCGGCAACTATTTCGTTCCCAAATCCATCGATTCGGGTTCTGGGCTGTTCTCCATCCGAGCCCTGATCGTCGACGCGATCTTGCTGGGCATCTTTGCCATCCAACACAGCGTCATGGCTCGCTCTTGGTTCAAGCGTGCGTGGACTAAGCTCGTGCCCACCGTCGTCGAACGCAGCACGTATGTCCTACTCGCCAGCCTGTGCCTCGACCTGCTCTATTGGCTCTGGCAGCCGATGACGGGCACCATCTGGAACGTCCAAAATGCAGCCGGCTATTGGATCCTCGTCGCGCTCTTCTGCCTCGGCTGGTTCACCGTTTTGGTCAGCACCATGATGGTCAGCCACACCGACCTCTTTGGCCTGCGGCAGGTTGGCTTTTATCTGCGCGGCAAGCCCTACGAACCAATCGGCTTCAAAACCCCCATGTTCTATAAGAACGTTCGCCATCCCATCTATCTCGGCTTCCTCTTCGCCTTCTGGGCCACGCCTAAGATGAGCCAAGGCCATCTGCTCTTCGCGATCGCGACGACCGGCTACATCCTCCTCGCGATTCAGTTCGAGGAACATGACCTGATCGCTCACTTCGGCGATGCCTACCGGCAGTACCGCCAGCGCGTTCCCATGATCATTCCCATTGGCAAGCGCGGGGGCGCGCCAGCCGGCGCGCCTGGAAAAGCAGGCACCGGCGTCCTCGACGATTGACCGGCATTCGCTGCAGCGCATGTATTCGCGGATTTGCTCGGCAGCGGGAACCTACTTCTTCCGCCCGCTGCGCCCCACCTCGTCGTCGCTTCTTGCGCATCCGGCTGAATCGCCGTACACTTCCCTCGGTTACCGAGGAAAGCGTGGTCGAAACCTCCGGTCATTTTAGAGAAGCTTTGGATTCGTTGCTCTGGCGGGGAAATTAACGAGGATGTAATGCTGCTCTCAGGCTGGCTCCGCACCTTCCCATTGCGACTACGCTCATTTTTCCGCCCCCAAGCCGCCGATCGTGACCTCGACGACGAACTCCGTTATCATCTCGACCTCAAAACCCAGGAAAACATCGCCCGCGGCATGACGCCGCACGAAGCACAACGCCAGGCACGAATCGCACTCGGTGGCGTCGAGCAAGTCAAAGAACAAATCCGCGCCGCCCGCACCGGAGCCTGGCTCGGCACTCTCATGCAAGACGTTCGCTTCGGCCTTCGCATGCTGCGCAAGAATCCCGGCTTCACCACCGTCGCTGTCCTCACCCTCGCTCTCGGCATCGGCGCCAACACCGCCGTCTTCAGTGTCGTCGAGGGCGTTCTGTTGGCCCCACTGCCTTACCGCCAGCCCGATCGTCTCGTCGCCGTTTGGGAGACCGATCCGCGTTTTCCACTTGTAGGAGCCTCCTATCCGAACTTCATCGATCGAGAGCGCGAAGCTCGCTCGTTTGAACAAATGGCGGCCCTCGCCCAGCAGGGATACGATCTCACGGCTCCCGGCTCGCCTGAACATCTTGAAGGCACAGAAATCAGCTCGGGCCTCTTTAGCACGTTAGGCGTGCAGCTAACTCTGGGACGCGATTTCTCGTCCGCTGAAGATGTCCATGGCGGTGCGCCGGTAGTCATCATTAGCGATCGTCTTTGGAGAAATCGCTTCGGTGCCAGCTCATCCGTGCTCGGTCAGTCCGTCGTTCTGAGTGGAGTCGACTACACAATCGTCGGCGTCCTCCCGCCGAATTTCGCTCTATTCGCCGACTCCGACGTTTACACGCCCCTTGGCCAAGCCGACCCGGTGGACCTTAACATCCGCGGCGACCACTGGCTCGCCTCGATTGCGCGTCTCAGGCACGGCGTCAGCCTCCCTCAAGCCGAGGCGGAACTGAGTACGATCCAAAGTCGCATCGACCGGCTCTATCCCGATGAGGACCGAGACGTCGGTATGGCCTTGATACCTCTTAAGCAGGAAATCGTCGGTCGTGTGTCGGGAACACTTCTGCTCCTGCTCGGAGCCGTGGGCTTGGTCCTGCTGATCGCCTGCGCCAACGTCGCCGGTCTTCTGCTCGCGCGCTCGACATCGCGGCGCGGCGAATTCGCAATCCGCGCGGCGCTCGGCGCGAGCCGCGGGCGCATCGTCCGCCAGTTGATCACGGAAAGTGTCCTTCTCTCGCTTGGCGGAGCTGCGCTCGGAGTGCTCGTCGCCGTCGGAACAGTCAGACCGGTCCTGTCGGGCCTGCCCGTCATTTTGCCGCGCAGCGAAGACGTCGGCGTAAATCTTCCTGTCCTCTTGTTTACCCTCGGCCTTGCGACCCTCACCGGCGTACTTTTTGGTCTCGCGCCTGCACGAGAAATTTCCCGCGTCGACCTGCAAACTTACCTGAAGTCAGCCGGCCGCGGATTCGCGATTGGGCACCAGCGCACCCAAGGCGCCCTGGTAATCGTTCAAATTGCACTGACGTTCGTCTTGCTCGCCAGCGCTGGCCTTCTATTCCGCACCATCCGCCATCTTTGGGGGGTCGACCCAGGCTTCAATGCGCAGCACCTCATCACCTTCAAAGTCGGCTTCCCTGACTTGACGACGCCCGCCGGCACGCGGTCTGCATACCAGCAGTTGATCGCGCGCATTCGCCGGGTTCCCGGCGTGGACGCCGCCGAATTCACCAGCGTGGTGCCGTTCACGCGCGAGAGTGGCACCATACCCTTCTGGATTAATTCGCGAAAGCCGTTGTCGGTGCAGGCCGCACCCCGCCTCGTCGCTTTCCTCACCGGTCCCGACTACCTGCAAACAATGGGAATCCCTCTGCTCCGCGGCCGATTCTTCACTCTGGACGACACCGTAAAATCTCAGTGCGTCGTGGCGATCGATGCCGCTTTCGCCCGGTTGTATTTTCCTCACAGCGATCCGCTGGGCCAGACGCTGACCTTCGGTTTCTCGCCTGCCTCGCCCACCGGCCCATGCATCATTGTCGGAATCGTGGGTCATGTCAGGGACTGGGAACTCGGTAACCTCGCCGCCAACGTCCAAAATCAGATGTACTTCCCTCTCTACCAGGATCCCGATCAATGGGTATCCGACAACTATCCCGATGAATCGATCGTCGTCCGCACCTCACTCCCTTCTGGGTCGCTTCTTCCTGCCATGCGAGCCTCGGTCTACTCGACTGCAGGCGACCAGCCGATATTCAACGTCCAATCGATTGAGCAGATCGCTTCGAAATCAATGTCTACCCAACGCTTCCCGATGTTCCTGCTGGGCGCTTTTGCCGCGCTGGCGATGCTGCTGGCGTCTGTGGGTATCTACGGCGCGATTTCCTATTCTGTGGCCCAGCGTGTCCACGAAATCAGCATTCGCATGGCGCTCGGGGCCGAAAGGCGCGACGTTTTTCGAATGGTAGTCGGTCAGGGCCTGAGGCTCATCCTGTGCGGCCTCGTAATCGGCGTTGCGGCCGCGATGGTTCTCACTCGCCTGCTCCCAACTTTTTCGCACCTCCTCTACGGGGTTGGCATGAACGACCCGATCACTTTCGTCTGCGTATCCATTGTTCTGATCGCCGTGACAATCTTTGCGTGTTATCTGCCTGCGCGCCGCGCCATGCGCGTCGATCCCATGGTTGCCCTCCGCCATGAGTAAGCGCGAGATAGCAAACACCTGAAAGAAGTCCGGCGCCCGGTCGTTAGCCTTGCCTTCCCGCTTGGCCTCTTCAAACGCACATCTTTCTACGTAGTTTTCACAATTGACAGCAAGTTCAGTTCACGCTAACTTGGATTGTTTTTGTTGTTCGCGCTGAAGCTGCTGGGCGCGGACAACGCGTGAAATGCATCCAGCAGCGCACGCGGCCCGTGTGTCGGTAAGCGGCGCCGGAAAGGACAGGCACAGTGACGCAACAAATAGCAGCGGCCGCCACAAACCGTGCGTCACAGGCATTTCTACCCGAGACTTGCTTTCGAATAGAAGCATTTCTAATCGAAACTGTCTTTCGATTAGAATCAGGCCTAAGTCATAGAAAACATTCACCAGCGATGCGTTCTAATCGAAACTCCCCTCGCGACGCCCGTACCGCGTTCCAACCCCGCCGAATCCTGCGCGCCGATGTTATAATGAAGCTTCCTGTGGCTCGGCGGACGCATCGAAAGTTCGACGGGCCGCAAACCGGTCTGTATCGGGCGGGGAAAAGGAAAATGGCATGAGCCCTTTGTTGAAGAAATTCGTGGTCGTGCTGTCCGTTTTGGTGCTGGCCTACGTGGCGATGGGCTATGTAATGGGCCGGTCGTCGGACGAAAAGGCTTTTCGCGCGCTC
>JASHRI010000407.1 GCA_030037435.1 Candidatus Acidiferrales bacterium
CGATGGGCGGACGCAGCGTGGCGATTCAAGCGGCGCCAGCGGGAATTGCTAGCAGCGACGCCGAAAAGCTGCTCTTTGAAATTCTCGACGGAATCGCGCGCGAGAGCCAAGCCATCTCCATCGACTCGCTGCAATCGAAAATTGCCGCGTCAACGTCATGCCACGCCGCCATCAAGGTCAACACGCCCCTCGACGGGACGAAGATGGAATGGCTGCTCGGCGAACTCGCGAAGACGGAATATCCGATGAGCTGTCCGCACGGCAGGCCTGTGGTGCTGCGATATTCGATCCGCGATATCGAGCGCGCGTTCAAGCGAATCTGATGGAAAAACTGATTATTGCAATTGACGGCCCAGTGGGCTCGGGGAAGAGCACGCTTGCGCGCCGGGTGGCATCACTGCTCGGCTACATTTATATCGATACGGGCGCCATGTACCGGGCTGTCGCGCTGAAGGCGATTCGCCGCGACGCGCCGTTAGCAAATAGCGAAGCGCTTGCATCGCTCGCGGAGCAGACACGTATCGACCTACGTGCGGGCGATGGCGCACAGCAGGTGCTGCTGGACGGTGAGGACGTGACGGCGGCGATCCGCACGCCGGAAGTGGCACAAGCGGCTTCTAAAGTGGCTGTGGCGCCGGGCGTGCGGCAGGTGCTGGTAGCCGAACAGCGGCGGGCGGGGCAGCAAGGAGGCGTGGTGATGGAGGGCCGCGACATCGGAAGCGTGGTGTTTCCCGATGCCGGGCTGAAAATCTTCCTCACCGCTTCGCCGGAAATCAGGGCCGAGCGAAGATGGCGCGAACATCAGCAAAAAGGCGACTCGATCGATCTGGCGCGGACGCTCGACGAAATCCACGAGCGCGACCGTCGCGACAGCGAGCGCGAGTCTTCGCCGTTGGTACGCGCGAAAGATGCAGTAGTAGTAGACAGCACCGCGATGGAGCCGGAAGAAGTGGCGCGGTTGGTGGTGATGCTGGCACAGGGGCTGACCACGGCGGGAAAAGCATCCTAGAGGAACTGGGGGGATGCCATGAAGCTTTTGTTCTTGATGGGAGGAGCATTTCTTTTCGCGATGGTTGCACGGCCGGCATCGGCGAGAACAACCGACACTACGCCGAGCTCGTCGGCGAGCGCTACGCGAAAGCTCCGCACATTTCTTGAGAAGGACTGGAAATATTGGGTCGGCCAGTACCCCGAGTTCGCGACGACCGCCGGAGTTAGCGGCGAGAACGATCGCTGGACGGATTATTCGCTGGCTGCGATCGATGCGCGCGACAAGCATCTGGAAACGAGCCTCACCGAACTGAACGCGGTGCCGCGCAAGGATCTGCCCGCGCGCGAACAGCTGAACTACGACTTGTACGAAAGCCTGCTGAAGACGGCCATCGAGGGCGTGCGGTTTCACAACGACCCGTTTCCTCTGTCGTCGGTGGTGCCGGCGAATATGTACATGCCGGTGACGCAGATCGATGGAGTCCTTCAGACTGTGCCGCTGGCGATCGGGCAGAATCCGGCGCGGAACGCGAGCGACTATCGCGACATTCTTGCGCGCCTGAATTCCGTGCCGCAGTTAGTGGATCAGGTGATCGCGCTGCTGAACAACGGAATGGCCCACGGCTGGACGCCCCCGAAGCTGATGATGCGTGACGTGCCCAAGCAGGCGGAAAGCGAAATTTTCGCAGACCCGCTCGCGAGCCCGCTGCTGGTGGCGTTCAAGAATTACCCGGCGACGATTCCCGCGGCGCAACAGCAGGAATTCACGCAGCAGGCCAAGGCGGCTTACACAGATCGAGTGGCGCCGGCGCTTCGCAAACTTCACGACTATTTGGTGAGCACTTATATTCCCGCTTGCCGCGACACGATCTCGGTCGCAGGCTTGCCCGATGGCGCAGAATTTTACAGATTCATGGTTCGCTGGCATACGACGACCGAGTTGACGCCCGCGCAAATTCACCAGATAGGCCTCGATCAAGTGAAGCAGATCCGCGCGCAGATGGATCAGGTGATCGCGCAATCCGGATTCAAGGGCAACTTCGGCGATTTCGTGAAGTTCGTAAATTCCGATCCGCGGTTTACGTATGCGAATGAATCCGAAATGCTGATGCACTTCCGCGACATCGCCAAACGCACCGATCCGCAGCTCGAGCATTTGTTCGGCAAACTGCCTCGCCTTACCTACGGCGTCAAAGCGATGCCGGCGGCCGTGGCTCCGTCGCAACCGGCGGCTTACTACGAGCAGGGTTCGCCGCAAGCGGGGCGCCCGGGATACGTGAATGTGAATACGTACAACCTGAAGTCGCGTCCTACGTGGGACGCCGAGGACCTGTTTTTGCACGAGGGCGTGCCCGGGCATCATCTGCAGCTTTCGCTGCAATATGAAATGGAAGGCGTTCCGGAATTCAGGAAGCAGCTTGGATACACGGCGTTCGTCGAAGGCTGGGCGCTTTACGCGGAAAGCTTGGGCGACGAGATGGGCTTCTACACCGATCCGTACTCGAGATTCGGGTACCTGAGCGCGCAGATGTGGCGAGCGGTCCGCCTAGTGGTGGATACCGGAATCCATTCCATGGGCTGGAGCCGCGACCAGGCGCTTCAATACTTCGAGGAGAACACGGGACAGCCGGAGCAGAACGTCGTCTCGGAAGTGGACCGGTACATCGTGTGGCCGGGGCAGGCGCTCGGTTACATGATCGGCCGGCTGAAGATTCAGGAGCTCCGTACCTCGGCCGAGCGGCAGCTAGGCGACCGCTTCGACATCCGCGAATTTCACGATGCGGTGCTGAGCCAGGGCGCGCTTCCACTCGACATTTTCGAGACGCGTATGAACGATTGGATTGTGGCGCAGAAGGCGAAGCGTCCATCCCGCTAGCCCGGCGCGGCGCGCAGAAGTATGAGGAGGTCAGCTCGGGCTGGACATTGAGGCTAGAAATTCCCCATTGGTTTTCGTCTTGGAAAGGCGGCCCAGCAAGAGCTCCATCGCCTCGACCGTCGAGAGCGGACTGAGCACCTTGCGCAACACCCACACGCGATTCAGCTCGTCGGCCGGCAGCAGCAATTCGTCTTTGCGCGTGCCGGAGCGATTGATGTCGATCGTCGGGAACACGCGCTTGTCGACCAGCCGCCGATCGAGATTGATTTCCATGTTGCCGGTGCCCTTGAACTCTTCGAAGATGACGTCGTCCATGCGGCTGCCGGTGTCGATCAGGGCCGTGGCCATGATGGTGAGCGAACCGCCCTCCTCCACATTGCGCGCGGCAGCGAAAAAGCGGCGCGGCCGCTGCAGGGCGTTGGCGTCGATACCGCCAGAGAGAACTTTGCCTGAAGGCGGCGTGACCGCGTTGTAGGCTCGGCCGAGGCGCGTGAGCGAGTCGAGAAGGATCACCACATCGCGCTTGTGTTCCACCAGTCGCTTGGCCTTTTCAAGCACCATTTCCGCGACCTGAATGTGGCGCTGCGGCGGCTCGTCGAAAGTGGAGCTGATGACTTCGCCCTTCACCGTGCGCTGCATGTCTGTGACTTCTTCCGGCCGCTCGTCGATCAGCAGCACGATCAGCGCGATTTCGGGATGGTTGGCGGTGATGGAATTGGCGATGGACTGCAGCATCATGGTCTTGCCGGTGCGCGGAGGCGCGACGATCAATCCGCGCTGGCCCTTGCCGACAGGACAGAGCATGTCGAGCACGCGCCCGGTGAGATTTTCCTTGCTTGTCTCCAGGCGAATGCGCTCCTGCGGATAGAGCGGCGTGAGATTGTCGAAAAAGATTTTATTGCGCGCGACCTCGGGATCCTCGAAATTGACGGCCTCGACTTTGATCAAGGCAAAATAGCGTTCGCCATCTTTCGGAGGGCGAACTTGGCCCGAGACGGTGTCGCCTGTGCGTAGGTCGAATTTACGAATCTGCGAGGGCGAGACGTAAATGTCGTCTGGTCCTGGCAGATAGTTGTATTCGGGCGCGCGCAGGAATCCAAATCCATCGGGCAGGCATTCGAGAACGCCCTCGGAGAAGATGAGGCCGTTCTTTTCCGTCTGGGCGCGGAGGATCTGAAAAATCAGCTCCTGCTTTCTCATGCCGGAGGAGCCGGGGATATTGAGCTCCTTGGCAATCTTGGCCAGATCGGTGATGTTCTTATCTTTCAGTTCTGCGAGGCTAATGCTCATCAGTTGTTTCCTTTTTTCCAGCCTGAAATCTCAGGTGCGAATGTGGTCCGAATCCGTCCAGAGGCGTTCGGTCGAGGCACTCGATCCCAGTTTCAGAATTGGGCTAACTACAGAAAATCCTTGCGCTCCGGTCGCGGGCCGAACCTGCCTGGCAGGATGTGGGAGGACCGAAGAGTTTCAATTGGTCAGTTCATTGTCCTGCGTTACGTCGGCGCCGAACTTGGGTTCCACTCCGGTTACCGGCGGATGGCCCGGAACCGGCAGCGGATGTTCCAACGCCAGTTGCAGAACTTCATCCATCGATTCCACGAAATGAATGGACATTTGCGCTTGAATCTCCGGCGGGATGTCCGCCAGATCTTTTTCGTTGTCTTTTGGCAGAATCACGGTACGCAAGCCCAGGCGGTGCGCCGCGAGAAGCTTTTCCTTCACGCCGCCGATCGCAAGCACCTTGCCACGAAGGGTGATCTCGCCGGTCATGGCGATGTCGCAGCGGACCGGGATATGCGTGAGCGCACTGACGATCGAAGTGCACAGCGTGATTCCGGCCGAAGGACCGTCCTTGGGAATCGCGCCTTCGGGCACGTGTACGTGGATGTCGAGGTGACGATAGAAGTCCTTGGGCAGCCCAAAGAGATGGCTGCGCGAGCGAACATAGCTCATTCCGGCCTGCGCCGATTCCTGCATCACGTCGCCGAGTTTTCCGGTGAGCGTCAGACGGCCCTTGCCCTCCATCAGCGTAGCCTCGGTGACGAGCACTTGCCCGCCGACTTCCGTCCAAGCCAAGCCGGTGGTGAGGCCGATCTCGTTCGTCTTTGAGGCAAGGAAATCGCGGAATTTGAGAATGCCAAGATAATCGGGGGCATTCTCGGGGGTGATTTCCGCGGCGAACTGCTTGCCTTCGGCCACCACCTTGCGCGCCACTTTGCGGCAGATATTGGCTATCTCGCGATCGAGATTCCTTACGCCAGCCTCATGCGTGTAGTGGCGAATGATGTGGGTGACGGCTTCATCAGTAAATTTCAGGTTGTCCTTGGCCAATCCGGTGGCTTCGAGCTGTCTGGGCACCAGGAACCGCTGAGCGATCTGGTGTTTTTCCTGTTCGGTATAGCCAGGAAGGCGCAACACTTCCATGCGATCTTGCAGCGGCTGCGGAATTGTGTGCAGCACATTGGCCGTGCAGACGAACATAACCTTTGAAAGGTCGTACTCGACGTCGAGATAATGGTCCGTGAAGGAATGATTCAGCTCCGGATCAAGCACTTCCATCAGCGCCGCGGACGGGTCGCCCCGGAAGTCCATGGACATCTTGTCGACTTCGTCCAGCACGAAGACCGGATTCACGGTGCTCGCCTTGCGCATCATCTGAATGATCTGCCCGGGTAGGGCGCCGATGTAGGTGCGGCGATGACCGCGGATTTCCGCTTCGTCGCGCACGCCCCCAAGGGAAACGCGGACAAACTGGCGTCCGGTGGCGCGCCCGATCGACATAGCGAGAGAGGTCTTGCCCACTCCCGGCGGCCCAAGGAAGCACAGAATCGAGCCCTTGGGATTTTT
>JASHRI010000408.1 GCA_030037435.1 Candidatus Acidiferrales bacterium
CATATCCGCATCGGCTACGCCAAGCTCTCCGTGATCGTCCTCGGAGCCATCCTCGCTTGGTTCTGCCTGAGAGGCCACGGGCCGTCGCCTGCGTGGATCGCTGCGCCGGTTCTCATCTATCTCGTATTGGCTATCCTGCATTCGCAGGTCCTACGCGATCGAAATCGCGCCGACCGAGCCGTATCGTTTTACGAGCGAGGCCTCGACCGCATCGCCGATCGCTGGGCAGGCGCCGGCGAAACAGGCGATCGCTTCCGCGATGATAAGCACGTCTATTCCACCGACCTCGACCTTTTCGGGCGCGGCAGCCTCTTCCAGTTGCTCTCGAGCGCGCGGCTTCCGATGGGCGAAGCGCGCCTGGCAAGCTGGCTCACCGCGCCCTCGGACCTGCCGTCCATTCTTGCGCGCTACGAAATGCTCACTGACCTGCGCGACAAGCTCGATCTTCGCGAGCACGTCGCAGTCCTCGGCGCTGAGCTTCGTCCGCGTCTCGACCCCGACCAGCTCGTGGCATGGTCGGAGAGGGCGGCGATTCTTCCGTGGCCCGCGCTGCGAATCGCCCGGGCAATTCTGGTCATCGGCTTATTCGGTGCAGTCGCACTCGGCTTTTACAGCGGCGTCTGGTGGCCGCTGCTCGCGATTCTTCTCATCGAGCTGCTGATTTTCGTTTGGCTCCAAAAGCGCGCGGCCGCCACGATCGAAGGTGCCGCCGCCAGCATCGAGGCCTTGCGGCTCTTCGCGCAAGTTTTGCAGCGATTCGAAGACGAAACTTTCTCGTCGCCTCGCTTGCAAGCGTTGATGTGCAAACACGCCGGCCCAGACGGATCATCTCGCGCCGTCGATTCCGCGCCTCGCTCCCTGCGCCAACTTTCGCGAATCGTCGCTTGGATCGACGGACGCGAAGGACTGTTCGCAAAACTCATCGAATGGCCGACGCTCTACACGATTGAAGTGGCGTACGCGGCGGAAGCCTGGCGCCGCCGCTGCGGCAGGTTCATGCGCGAATGGATCGACACCACCGGCGAAATGGAGGCCTTACTTTCACTCGCTGCTTACGCCTTCGAGCATCCTGCCGATGCTTTCCCCACGTTTGCCGAGCCGCAAGACGGCCACGCGTCGATTCGTGGCGAAAATATCGGCCATCCGCTGATTCCCAAAGCCGCGTGCGTTCGTAATAGTGTGCATCTGGATCGCGAGACGCCCGTGCTCCTTGTCAGCGGCTCGAACATGTCCGGCAAAAGCACGTACCTCCGCGCGGTCGGCATTAATACCGTGCTCGCGATGGCTGGCGCTCCTGTTCGCGCCGCTTCGCTCTCATTGACGCCTCTCGCGCTTGGCACTCGCTTGCGCACTCCCGACTCGCTGCAAGAGGGCCGCTCCGGTTTCTACAGCGAGGTGCTGCGCATCAAACAGGTCTTCGATATGACTTCCGGCTCACTCCCCGTCCTCTTCCTGTTCGACGAGCTGCTCGAAGGCACGAACTCGAAGGACCGCAAAATCGGCGCCCAAGGACTGATCGCCGCATTGCTACATCGCGGCGCTATTGGCATCGTTACCACACACGATCTCGCTCTCACCGCCATCGCCCCCGCCCTCGGCGACGCCATGCGCAACGTCCACTTCGAGGATCACATCGAAGACGGCGAAATGCGCTTCGACTACATCCTTCGCGACGGCGTTGTCACCAAAAGCAACGCCATCGCCCTCATGCGCCTCATCGGCCTCGACGTCTAAGAAAATGTCGCAGTTAACGAATCAGCCAGCGTCAGTGAAACGTTAATCCCGTCTGTGGAGTCATAATAGTGTGATTGCATTGCGGCTTTCGTGGAGGCTTCCGATGAGGACTTCCTCGCGACAGTTCGTCGTTCTATGCGCTTTCGCCTTATTCCAATTCGCCCTGCCGATGAGGGCAGCTCAAACCACTTACACCTACCCGCAAATCACCCGCCTCAGCTATGTCGAAGGCGATGTCAGGCTTTCCACGGACGCCCACTCGCCAAGCGCTCCGATTGGTACGTCCTGGACCCAGGCACAAGCCGGTATTCCAATCCAGCAAGGCTATAGCCTCGCTACGGATACAGGCCGCGCCGAGATCGAGCTTGAAGATGGATCGGTCGTATATCTTGCTGACAACTCCAGTCTCCTCTTCAATCAACTCACGATAACCGATGGTATTCCGTCTACGCACATTGTGCTGTTGACCGGCACGGCGACCATCAACGCCACTCCGCTTCCGCAGGAAACCATTTCGCTAGAAACGCCCAATGAAAACGCCGTCGTAATCACCTATCCCGCGCGTGCCTTCGTGCGCGTGGATAGTTTCCTGGACGGAATGTCCGTCACTCCCCAAGGCGACACGGCGCAGGTCGACACTGGAAATCAAAAGCTGCATCTCACGGTCGGGGAGACCATGACTTATTTTGGTCCGCATCTCGCGCATATCGCGGAAGCGTCGAAGACCGCCACAACCGACGAGTGGGACCAGTGGGTCACCTCTCGCGTGAGTGCAAGGCAATCAGCACTCGCGGCAGCGCTCAAAGCATCCGGACTTTCCCAGCCGGTTCCCGGCATCGTCGATCTCTATCAGAACGGCAAATTTTTCCCGTGCGCGCCTTATGGCACCTGTTGGCAGCCCAACCAGCAAGCGACATCCGCCCAGCAGCCGCCACCTCAAGCACCGACCGCGCAGTCGCCGTCCGTCGCTGCGCCCAACACACCTCTCAGAACTGCGCTCACATATCGTTACTTCCCTTGCGAGACCATCGCGCAATATTCCGAACTCGATCCGCGCACGAACAAATGGGTCGCGCATGAGTTCCCCGTCGCCGGTTACTGGGATTTGGATTCGTGCGCCGGTGGAAGCTGGATCTACCGCAACCAGGGCTACGTCGGCTACGTTTTGGTCGTGCCCAAAAAGAGGCGTCATCACAAGCCCGTTTGTTGGGTTCATGTCGCGGGCCACACCGGCTTTGTTCCCGCACATCCTCGCGACAAAACCGGCCAGCTTCCGGTCAATCTGAAGCATGGCCTTTTTCTCGCTCCCTCGAATCCAGCCCAGCCGATCAAGTGGATAGCCGTCAACTCCTCTGAGAAAGCGAAGATTTTGGAGCAGCCTCCGTCGCAGTATCGCGAAATTTCCTCCTATCTTCCGAAAGCGCCGCAGCCCGAAATTCAGGCGCACCTTCTGGCGAACGACCCGCTCTTCGCCGCCAAGGCGGGGGCTAATGACGAAAAGAAAATCGTAACGTACGACTACGGAAAAAAGGAATTTGTTTCCTCCGACTCGGACTCCCGAGGCACCGCCAAGCCAGTCGTTGTTGCTCGCTTGGCGTCACTCCCAGCGATGTCGAAGGGTTCCTGGTTCTGGACCTTCGGCGGCGCGGATCGTTCCGGAGTCAGCGCCCGCACTGTGCAAAGCTCGTACAACGGTCGAACAAGCCCCAACGGAACAGCTCGCGCATCTCGCGGCCGGAGTAGCGGAGCGCGGTCCGGCGGCGTTTCAAGAGGCTCCGCGGGAGGCTCAGGTTATTCCGGAGTTAGAGGCGGCTCTCCTGGCTTCAGCGGTGGCGGCGAAAGAGGTGGAAGCGTAAGCGGAGGCGGCTTCTCAGGCGGCGGTGGAAGCAGCGGTGGAGGCGGCGGCCGGTCAAAATAACCGCCGACGCACGCGGCTCACCTGCCTCGACGCGTAACGTCTCTTACTGCAATCCACTAGTAAAGACACCTGCAGGTGATTGCACCCTTAAGGATTTCCCTTCCTTTAGAATTTCCGGCCGTGTCTGCCGTTCGAGTCCCCGCATCCCGCGCTATCATCTAAGTTGAGAGGGGAATAACGTCCGCAATATGCGTTCGCGCATCATCGGCTTCATCGTCACGGTGCAGTCCGTCCTTTTTCTCGGTCACTGGTTCGTCTATCAGACATGGACATCCTTCGACCGCGCCTCTGACCCGCCGGGAATTTCCTGGCTCGCCATCGCGATTGCGCTCTTGTCGATCACATTTGTCACCGCCTCTCTGCTCGCCTGGCGCTATCCGCAGTGGCCCGTGCGCGCCTACTACACCCTTGCCGCCGTTTGGCTCGGGCTTTTCTCCTACTTTCTCATTGCGGCAGGCGGGTCCTGGATTGTCTATGGATTCGGGCGCACTTTAGGTCTGCATTGGCAGCCCCGCTACATCGCGTTTCTTTTGTTCGGCCTCGCGCTCGCTGCGGGCGTCTTCGGCTTGCTCAATGCCGTGCGAGTTCGCGTTCGCCGCGTTCCAGTGAAACTTGCAAATCTTCCGCCTTCCTGGCGAGGACGCGTCGCCGCGCTGGTCACCGACATGCACCTCGGCCATGTTCGCGGCGCTCGCTTTGCTCGAAGGCTCGTCGCGCTCCTCTCCCGTCTTCGTCCGGACCTTGTTTTGATTGGCGGCGATCTCTACGACGGTACCTCCGCCGACGTGCACCGTCTCGCGGCCCCGTTACGACAGCTATCCGCTCCGCTTGGCGCTTTTTTCGTCACCGGAAACCACGAGGAGTTTCGACATGGCGCCAAATATCTTGAGGCGGTCGAGGGCGCGGGCATCCGCGTCCTCCGCAACGAAAAAGTTGTGATTGATGGTTTGCAGCTCGTCGGTGTGAACCACCGCGATTCAGTCTTCCCTGAACGCTTGCGGGCCATCCTGCGCGGCGTGGAAATCAGCCCCAGCTCGCCCAGCGTTCTGCTCACTCACGCGCCAAATCAATTGGGCATCGCTGCTGAAGAAGGCATCGCATTGCAGCTCTCAGGACACACTCACGGAGGCCAATACTTTCCGTTCACTTTGGTCGCGTCCCGCATCTACGGAGCCTTTGTCCACGGACTCCATCAGCTCGGCAATCTCCTCGTCTACACTTCTTACGGCGCCGGCACTTGGGGCCCGCCCCTGCGCGTCGGCACTTCGCCCGAAATCATCCTCCTCCGCTTCGAATAATCCCGGCGCATTGCCGCCTTCAGCCCCACAGTTCCTTCGTCGCCAGATCCGCTCCCTGCCGCATCGCCTTGAACTTCTCCCACACCACCGTCGGGTGTACTTCCGTCTTGTAAAGCGCCTGCGACGAAAATCCGCAATCCGCCCCGGCGATCACGTTCTCGCGCCCCACCAATTTCGCGTAACGCATCAGCCGCTCCGCGATCCATTCCGGATGCTCCACGATATTGCTCGTGTGTCACAACGCCCGGCACCAGCACCTTCCCCTCGGGCACCTTCACGCGCTCAAACAAATGGTACTCGTGCTCGTGCCTCGGATTCGCAGCCTCGAAGCTGAACGACCCCGCATTCACTTTCAGCACGTACCCAATCAGCTGCGCCAGGCTCGCCTCATGGATCCGTGGCCCTTCATTGATGCCGTAGCAGGTGTGAAATCGA
>JASHRI010000409.1 GCA_030037435.1 Candidatus Acidiferrales bacterium
CTGCCAGAATCGAGCGCAGACCGAGCCTTACAGCTTCATGATCGTCCGCGATTAAGATGCGGATAGCGCTCATCGATGGGTACACTCCCATGCGGCGAAAGATATATTGTTTCCAATGCTCAAGCTAGAGCCTTGTTTCACAAAGGATAGGCTCTTGCCCGTAGATTTTACATACAGGGTATACCCGACCTTCGAAGCCGAAACGACTCCAAGGTTTCTCGCGCTTGCGGTCGGTAGATTTTGGCAAGAATCGCAGCGGCAATGCGCGACCGGACAAGCGATCAAGTTTGCACAAAGTCCGCGGAGAGAGGCCGAGCTATGTTGCGAAAGGCGGGAGCAATGGTCTGGCAACGCCCTAACACGATGTCTGAAACTGTGACCCGATTGAGGGCAGGAGACGAAGAAGAAAACAGAGCAGCTTCGGCTCCTGCCCTTATGGGATATTATGCGGCGTGACGAATCTCGTGCTCGACGACAGTCCGAGAGAGAATCTTTCGCGCGGAAGATGCCCCAGCCATCGCCGCCAGCCAGCCCAGGAATAGCGCGACGAATAGGGCCCAGCCAGAATAAGAGAGTATGCCAAGCACGTTGCCTATGTGGGTAGTTCCAACGACTCGCGTGCCGACGAAAGCACCGCCGCCGGCTATGAACAGAACTAGTCCGGCGGCCATGGACAAGCCAAACATGATCATGCCATGCGTCATGCCCTCACGGGAGTTCAGGGTTCCGGACATACCGCCGGTAACTCTACCTGCTACGAACATCGCGATGATCATGAGGACGACGCCCCAAATCGCCAGTCCTATATTCATCGTTGCGACCGGCGCAGCGGCAGTGGCATTCGCAGAGTGTGCGAATATGCCCAACGCGAGCGCGCCGAAAACAAACCAGATGGCGAAGAACGTGAAAACGCCAGCCCAAATCGCTCCCCAGTTAGGGCGGCGGGTGACGATCGTCAAGTCTTCCATTTGACTACTGATCTCTGCCATGAGTGCCTCCTTCAAGTTCCGTGGCGTAGCCGTCGGTCCAATGCCGAACGTTGGTTTTCACAGGCTACCCGTCCACTGTGGCTGGCGCGTCTGCTTTTCGGAATACCAGCAGTTGCCTAGACTAGCCAAGGTCTTTACCCTAAGGCATTCCTTCAGTTCGCAATTGAATCTTCGGGGTAAGGGAATCCATGTATGGCCCCTTTTTGTTATGCCGGAATAATTGGCTCCGGAGGGCGCAATGGCTCCTATATGGAAGGGATACATTTCGTTTGGATTGGTTTCGGTGCCGATCAGCTTGACGCCTGCGGCGCGGTCGGAGCGCATCAGCTTTCATCAGTTGCACAGTGTGTGCCACACCCGGCTTAAGCAGCCATTGTTCTGTCCCCATTGCAATCGGATCGTGGAGCGCTCGGAGGTCGAAAAAGGATACGAATACACGAAGGACCAATACGTGCGCTTCACGCCGGAAGAACTGAAGAAAATGGAGCCGGCTTCCGCAGAGGCGATGGAGATCGCGGAATTCGTGAAAAAGGACGAAATCGATCCGCTCTATTTTGACGCCTCCTATTACGTGGCGCCAGGAGAGGCGGGCGTTCATGCCTATCACCTGTTGCACGAGGCCATGCAGGAGTCGGGTTATGCGGGTATCGCGAAGGTGACGATGCACAACCGGGAATACACCGCGATTATCCGGGCTCGCCAGGAGGGGCTCGTGCTGCACACGATGTTTTACGCGAACGAGATTCGCGAAGAGAAGGGATTGGGCGACAAGGAAAAACGCGAAGTGAGAGGACAGGAAAAAACTCTCGCACTGCAATTAATCAAAAATCTGGCGGGTCCTTTTCATCCGGAAAAATATCACGATGCGTATCAAGAGGAGCTGCAGAAGCTGATCGACGCGAGAAGCCAGGGTAAGACAATCCATGCGGTGCCCCACAAGAAGCTGGCTCCGGTGATCGATTTGATGGCCGCGCTGAAGCAGAGTCTGGATAAACAGAGCGCGCAAGAGCCGAAGCGGCTGATCCGTTCAGTGCCCGGACACGAAGAGAGTCGCAGAAAGCGCCGAAAGGCAAGTTAAGAAATCGAAGGCACAGACCTGGAGTTTCCCCGGCAGTTTTGGCACGAAATCCAATCTCAAGGAAGGCGCTGCCTGCACAAAGGGCAGCCGCGACACCTGCACCTGCGGAAAATGGCGGGGACGACGGGACTCGAACCCGCGACCTCTGCCGTGACAGGGCAGCGTTCTAACCAACTGAACTACGTCCCCGCGGGTGTATGCGTGTCACATGGTGGGCGGTCAGCGATTTGAACGCTGGACCTTCCGGGTGTAAACCGGATGCTCTAACCGCTGAGCTAACCGCCCAAGTCCCTCATCGTAGCAGAACCGCAGCGCGTGAGGCTACAGGTTAACGCGGTCGAAATACGCCGCGCATCCGGTGTGAGCTTCGAAACTTGGCGCGCGAACGCGGCCTGATCGCGTGAAGTTACGTGTGCCTGAATCCGATACCTCGATTGTGGGCAACGAAAGTTCGCTGCATCGCCGATGATAAGTCCGCCTGTACGAAGGTACAGCGGCAAAATTTTGCCTGTACGACCGTACAGGCACGCGTGCGACGGATCGGATGTTAGCAGATTCACAACGAACCGAGCAGCGCGCTGGAAATTCAAAGCGTAGGGCATGCTACGCTTCGTCATCCGGCGGTCCTAGTACCGCGGACGCACACTTATGTCTTCTCGTCTCGGTGAAATTCTCGTCAAAGACAGCCTGATCTCCGCAGATCAGTTGAAGCAGGCACTGGACTACCAGAAGAAAAATGGCGGGCGCCTTGGCACGTGCCTGGTGAAGATGGGGTTGGTAAGCGACGATGACATTACAGCAGTTCTCTCGCGGCAATACGGGGTTCCGTCAATCAATCTGAAATTCTACGAAGTGGATCCGGCGGTCATCAAGCTGGTTCCGCAGGAAACGGCGGTGCGCTACCAGATCGTACCGCTCTCGCGCGTTGGCTCGACACTGACAATCGCGATGACTGATCCGACGAACGTCTTCGCGATGGACGATATCAAGTTCATGACCGGGT
>JASHRI010000410.1 GCA_030037435.1 Candidatus Acidiferrales bacterium
GAATCCAAGCTGAGACTGAGCGCAGGAGCCTGAGATAACAAACATGTACCAGAGATTCTTCGGACTGCGAGAGAGCCCGTTCAACGTGAATCCGGACCCGCGGTATCTCTTCCTGACGCGCCAGATTCAGGAGGCCTTGGCCGGTTTGACGTACGGGATCCAAAATCGCAAGGGTTTCATCCTGCTGACCGGTGAAGTCGGCACGGGAAAGACCACACTATTGAACCGCTTGCTCGACTGGCTTCATGGGCAGCGAATGGCGACGGCCTACATCTTCAACTCTCGCCTGGAAGTGAGCCATCTGTTCGATTTCATGATGGCCGAGTTCGAGATTCCCTGTGAATCTCGCGAGAAGAGCCAAGTTCTGCTGAAGCTGAACCAATGGCTGCTCGAGCGGTACCGCGCCGGAGAAACAGCCGTTCTGGTGATCGACGAGGCGCAGAATCTATCCATGGAAGTGCTTGAAGAGATTCGATTGCTGACGAATCTGGAAACATCGACCGAGAAACTGCTGCAGATCGTGTTGACGGGCCAGCCGGAACTGGAAGAAAAGTTGAGATTGCCGCAACTGCGCCAGCTTCGCCAGCGAGTAACGCTGCGCTGCCGAACCTCGCCGCTATCGCTCGAAGACACCTTCGGTTACATCGGAGAACGATTGCGGATCGCAGGTGCGAATGGCGAGCCAATTTTCTCGAAGGAAGCCATACAGACGGTACACAAGTATTCGTGCGGGATACCGCGCGTAACGAATCTTCTGTGCGAGCACGCCATGATCAATGCCTACGTGGATAGCTTGCGGCCGGTACCGGCCCACATGGTGGAGGAAGTGGCACGAGAATTTCAGCTAGACGACGTGGCGCCCCTGCCGGCGGCCGATTCCACCTATCGGGCAAAGGAAAACGCCCACACGCAGGCGCTGTTGGAAAACCTTGATGAACTGCTTGGACGGTTGCGACAGACGGATGTTGCCGCGTCCCGCGAAAGGAAGCTATGAGCCGGATACACGACGCACTAAAAAAAGCCGAGAGAGAGCGGAACGCGGTCCCGTTCGGCGAGAGTGCACTTCCGGATTTTGAATCGCTCAAAACGACGCAGACAGGGGGCGACCAGCCCCCACCAATTGCGACATCCCTAGGAAAAGTGACGGAGACCCTTTCTCTCGACCGGAGTGCGGCTGTCAACCGGCGCCTCGACGATTTGGTCGCACGGTGCGCGAACCCCGGCTGGCACCCTCCCGGCAACCTGAGCGTGTTCAGCAGTTGGAATAGAAACTCTCTTGGGGCCGAACAATTTCGAACACTACGCTCGCGACTTTATCAGTTACGCAGCAGTCAGCCGCTGAGCACGATTTTAGTGACCAGCGCGTTACCCGGCGAGGGCAAGACGTTCGTGACCGGCAACTTGGGACAAGCGATTGTTCGTCAGCCGGATCGGCGAGTGCTGCTGATTGACGGAGACCTGCGTTGCGCCCGCCTGCACGTCGCCCTGGGAGCGCCACTATCCCCTGGTTTGAGCGATTATCTAGCCGACGAAGCTGACGAGTTCACCGTCATGCAAAGGGGTCCGGAACCGAACCTCTGCCTCATTGCTGGCGGGAAAGAAGTCGCGAATCCCAGCGAACTGCTCTCGAACGGCAGACTCAAGAAATTACTGGATCGAGTTACGCCGATGTTTGATTGGGTCATCATCGATTCGCCACCCTGCGTGGCGGTAGCAGATGCGAACGTACTGGCCGAGTTTTGCGATGGCGCACTGTTGGTGGTGCGCGCCGGGTCGACGCCCTCTGAGCTGGGTCAGAGAGCTGCCCAAGAATTGCAGAACAGAAATGTTCTCGGCGTCGTTCTGAATTGCATGGAAGAATCGGAAAGCTATGGGGCCTATTACTATCCGTACGGGAACAATTCAAACGGCTCTGAGATTTCTGCATGACGGAATCCCGAACCGCGAAGGATCCGAGCGCTTTCGCGGAGGCCGGGCGAAATCCCTCAGAGGCTCGAGCTTTCGGAATGTCGGTGATAATCTGCTCGCTCTGTGCTTTGGGGGTATAAATCCCCCTTCGATTCATAGTAGGCACCTCCCTTAAACTCCGCGCTGGCGGTTCTAACGTGCCATTTCTTGTCGCCCCAATCGATCCACCCAGGCGCGGAGTTGTTGCTGTCGGAGGGCCACCTACATCGCGACGGCTCTTTACGATGCGAGCTATCAACATGCACGAGTTAGCGGCCCAAGGAACCGGTTTGGCCAATGGCGGCAACAGTTTTCACTTTCTCGGTCATCCTGGCGAGCCGCCGCATGGTTTGCCCCCAACCGCTGGAAGTTGTCGGGTGTAACTCAAGTATTTCTGTATGCTTGCGAACAACGCCGAAATTCGGCGGTCGAACGCAACAGGGCTACGTCTGGCAGAGCGATTGCGACATTTCATGCTGACGGTGGGCAGGTTTTGTGGCGGTAGCCTACCAGTTTTCGGTGTCTGATCAATTCGCTGGGTGTCTCGAAGCCACTATGGCCACGGAAAAAACAGAAGCGGTCGAACGACAAGTTCACAGCTGGTTCGCGCTGCAGGTCAGAACACGCTGGGAAAGCTCGATTGCGGTTCTTCTTGGCGGAAAGGGCTACGAGACCTTTCTCCCGACGTACAGGACGAAACGGCTATGGAATGGGCGGACAAGAGAGGCAAACGCTCCGTTGTTTCCTGGGTACGTCTTTTGTCGTTTCGATGTGCAGAAGCGCCTTCCTGTGCTGGTTACGCCAGGTGTCATTGCCGTCGTCGGTCGGGGCAAGACCCCGTTGCCAGTCGACGACAACGAGATCGATGCGGTTCAAAAGGTCGTCTCATGCGGGTTGCCCGCAGAGCCTTGGCCCTTTCTTGAGCTCGGTCAGAGAGTTCGGATCGAAAGTGAATCGCTAATGGGGCTGGAGGGTATTCTGATTAGTTTTAAAGGGAACCAGCGCATCATTTTGTCCGTTTCCTTGCTCCGAAGATCGGTCGCGCTGGAAATCGATCGATGTTTCGTGAAGCCAGTAACACCAGAACGGACTTCGGTGTTTGGGTCAATCGGTTTTCATCCCGCATTGCAGGCTGTCGCGACCTAAGAGGGTGATGCCGGAATCGCCACAGCGTCTTTCAATCTGTGGTCAGCGGGAACTCGTAGGCAAGCAACTCGGGGTTCTGTAGACGCGAGGGGAGGCTAGTCCTTGAAGACGAATGTATCCGAGAAAGACGGCTCGAGCCACCCCAAGCGGCGCAACGGTGCGTCCCGGGTCGTATTTGGGGCACCAATCAGACGAGAAGACATCCTCAGCCAACCCGTGTTCCACGCGATGTTGACCTTAG
>JASHRI010000411.1 GCA_030037435.1 Candidatus Acidiferrales bacterium
TTTTGTCGTTTCGATGTGCAGAAGCGCCTGCCGGTGCTGGTTACGCCCGGTGTAATTGCAGTCGTCGGCCGGGGCAAGACCCCGTTGCCAGTAGATGACAACGAGATCGACGCGGTTCAAAAGGTCGTCTCGTGCGGGTTGCCGGCGGAGCCCTGGCCCTTTCTTGAACTCGGTCAGAGAGTTCGGATCGAGAGTGAATCGCTAATGGGGCTGGAGGGTATTCTGATTAGTTTTAAAGGGAACCAACGCATCATTTTGTCAGTTTCCTTGCTCCGAAGATCGGTTGCGCTGGAAATCGATCGATGCTTCGTGAAACCAGTAGCACCAGAACGAACTTCGGTTTTTGGGTCAATCGGTTTTCATCCCGTATTGCAGGGTGTCGCGACCTAAGAGAGCGATGCCGGAATCACCACAGCGTCTTTCTGTGGTCAGCGGGAACTCGTAGGCGAGCAACTCGGGGTTCTGTAGACGCGAGGGGAGGCTAGTCCTTGAAGACGAATGTATCCGAGAAAGACGGCTCGAGCCACCCCAAGCGGCGGAATGGTGCGTCCCGGATCGCATTTGGGGCACCAATCAGACGAGAAGACATCCTCAGCCAACCTGTGTTCCACGCGATGTTGACCTTAGAGCGCAGACGCGCAGAGAGGTCGCGCAAGCCGTTTGTTTTAGTCCTGGTTGATTCACACGCAATACAGAAGAATTGGAAAACGGTGGCGGACCTGCAACAGCTCACTGCGGCCGTTTCCGAGAGTGTTCGGGAAAGCGACCTGATCGGTTGGTATGAGGGCACGGCGGTTCTCGGGGTAATATTCACTGAAGTCAACACGGATCAGGCTAACGTTCAGCTCCTCTGCTCCAAGATCGCAACCGCAATACGAGAAACAGTCGACCGCCAGTATGCCTCCAAATTCGTCATTACCGTGCACGTATTTCCAGACGACGGGGATCTCCAGCGAAGTGACGAGATTGCTGACCGAAAGCTTTATCCTGATCTGTCGCAGCCACTCCCAAGGAAAAGGTCTCTGCGGGTCATCAAGCGCGGCATTGATATTTTGGGAAGCAGCGCCTTGCTTCTGATCTTCTTCCCTCTTTTGGCCGCGATTGCGGTGGCGATCAAGTTGACTTCGAACGGGCCAATCCTCTACCGGCAGGAACGCCTGGGCCAATTTGGAAAGCGCTTCCTGTGCCTGAAGTTTCGAACCATGTATCAGGACAATGACGCCAAGATTCACCGCGAGTATGTTCAGAGCTTTATTGCTGGCCACGACAACGCTGGCTCCGAGGAAGCCGGAGCGGCGATCTACAAGATTCGACAGGATCCGCGCGTAACTTCCGTGGGGAGGATCCTCCGCAAGTTGAGTTTCGATGAACTCCCGCAGTTTTGGAACGTGTTGCGTGGAGAAATGTCGCTCGTGGGGCCTCGCCCTCCGGTGCCCTACGAATTTGAAGTGTACCGACTGTGGCATCGGCGCAGAGTTCTGGAAATCAAGCCCGGTGTGACCGGCCTGTGGCAGGTGTACGGACGAAGCCGAACCTGTTTTGACGATATGGTGCGACTGGACCTGCGGTACTCACAGAAATGGTCTCTCTGGCTGGACCTCAAAATTCTGCTGGCTACCCCGCTGGCGGTATTCACCGGTGATGGCGCGTATTGATCGCTCAGCAATCTGCAAGTAGCGGCGGTCCCATCGAGTGTTGTTTCTTCTGAGCGAGCCCACAGGGAATACAGCCCGCGGACGTATAAACCGCGGACGCTCCACCCCGAATGGTATTGCTGACCTGTCGTTTTCTGGAGAGGAATGATGATTCAAGTCGGCGTGATCGGTTACGGATACTGGGGTCCGAACATCGTTCGGAACCTGCACGCGTTGAACTCGATGCAGGTCACGATGGTGTGCGACATGAATCCGGCCGCGCTGGCGCGTGCGCAAAGAGCGTATCCAAGCCTGCGGGCGGTTTCCGATCCCACGGAGATATTGCGTTCTCCGGAAATTGACGCGGTTGCGATCGTCACGCCTGTTTGGACCCATTACGAGTTGGCAAAATTAGCCTTAGAGAACGGCAAGCACGTGTTTGTCGAAAAGCCGTTTACCTCGACTTCAGCGCAGGCCGAGGAGTTGATCGAGTTGGCAGCTCGAAAAAAACTGACCATCATGGTCGACCATACCTTCTTGTTCACCGGCGCGGTGCGCAAAATTCGAGAGCTGACGGAAAGTGGAATCCTTGGCGATCTGTATTATTACGATTCGTTGCGCGTGAATTTGGGGCTGTTTCAGCACGACGTGAGTGTCATCTGGGACCTCGCACCACACGACCTCTCCATCATGGACCATCTCATCAAGGGCGAGCCCGAGGCCATCGTGGCCACAGGCGAAAAGCATTTGAACGGAGTGGAAGACGTCGCCTTTATGACCATTTACTTTCCGCGGAACGTGATTGCGCACATCAATGTCAATTGGCTCTCACCCGTGAAGATTCGGACCACGCTGATCGGCGGCCAGAAGAAAATGGTTGTCTGGAATGACCTGGTAGCGGATGAAAAGGTGCGCGTCTACGACAAAGGTGTGCAGATCACTTCGGGCGATGGGATACGGGACCTTTTGGTGAGCTATCGCACCGGTGACATGTGGGCGCCGCAAATTGAACAACTTGAGGCGCTTCGCGTAGAACTCGACTACTTCGCTGACTGCCTCATGAACAGCAAGGCGCCATTCAATGATGGTGAGTCTGGTTTGCGGGTGGTGCGCATGCTTGAAGCCGCGGAGGCATCGATTCAGAAAAGAGGGGAACTGGTGCGGTTGTGAGCGAATTCTGCAGCATTGCACCAGATGTGAAGCTTGGGCGCGGGGTCAAACTCTCAAAGTTCATCAATCTCTATGGCTGCGAGATTGGAGAAGAAACCAAGATTGGCGCCTTTGTGGAAATACAAAAGAACGCAACCGTTGGGCCACGCTGCAAGATTTCCAGCCATACCTTCATTTGTGAGGGTGTGCGGATCGAAGAGAACGTGTTCATAGGGCACGGAGTTACCTTCATCAACGACTCGTATCCCCGGGCGACCACCGAGACGGGCGAGCTTCAGACCGAGAATGACTGGAGGGTGGAAAAAACTCTGGTTAAAC
>JASHRI010000048.1 GCA_030037435.1 Candidatus Acidiferrales bacterium
CCGTCGCTGATGAATCCGCGGCCAAATTCTTTGGCGATCGCCACTCCGTGATCCAGCGTCATGCCGGTCACATTGCCGATCAGCGCGCCAGTGTCGGCGTTGAGCACTTTCACTTCCGTGCCGTGCGACAAATACACGCGCCGCCCGGCCGAGTCGACCATGATGTAGTCGAAGTACTCGCGGTTGCTGCCCGCCGCTGCTCCCAATTTGTACGTATTCAGCAGGTGGTAGCTTGCTTTCGGCGGGCGCGCGGCGGCCATGCCGCTAATAGCAAGAATCGCGAAGCAGATCGCGATGCGCCTCACGTCGGAAACTCTCATCGGAAAAACCTCCGGTGCGCTTTGATTTGTTGACCGTCTCAGGCTGTGCATTTCAGATCGACGGCGCGCAGAGTCTACATCACCATGCGACTGCCACCCTCATATCGCCGCATTAACTTCCGTTAATCACTGAAGAAATTAGCGGTACACCAGGCAGCCGCGAGCTTCCAGATCTCCCATCCATTCGGGCAGAGAAAAATTCGCAGTCCAGCGCAGATGGAGTTTTTCGAGGCGCGGCATCGCGGCGAGCGCCTTTGGCAGCGTAGTCACGGGATTCGCGCGAGGGTCGATCACGCGCAGTTCGTGCAATGATCCGATGGAATCGGGAAGCGTCTTTAGAGCGTTGTTTCTTAAATGCAGCGCGCGCAAACGCGACAAGCGCTCCACGGAATCAGGCAACAACGTGAGCCGATTGTCGCAAGCTCTCAGCTCAACCACGCCATCATGCCGAAAATGCACGGCGGCAGCTCTTCAAATGCATTCTGGCTGATATTCAGGTAGCGCAATTTGCTCAGTCGCTCAAAGCATGTCGGCAGCGACCTCAATTTATTGTCGTGAAGATAAAGAAAATCGGACAGAGCATCCAGTCGCGAAAGAGCGTCGGGCAAATGGGTCAGGTTGTTGTGCCCAAGATCGAGCATCCGCAGGCGCTTCATAGCGCCGATCCGCTCCGATAACTCGCATAATTCATTCTCGGCCAGCACCAATGTTTCCAGGTCGGCTCGCTCCCAAACCCAGTCCGGCACCGATCCGAGGCGCTTTTTCCACAAGCTCAGATGAGAATCTGAATGCTCAGCCATGGGCACGCATGCTAACGCAGTTCAGACGACATTGCTTCCTATCGTGGCATGCATACCTTTATCGGCCAGTACAGATGTCGCACCAGGGCTTTGTAGTGGAGGGGGGAGCCGTTCGGTTCTCGAAACCCAATGGAACCATATTCCACAAGCCACTAAACACCCTGCCCATTTCTACATGAGGGCACCTGATAACGACGCTTTCTTGGCCACGAGCACAATTGGCGAGGAGAGCGGGTGATGACAACTGCTATCAAGAACTCGGCTTCGGAGGCCGCCCGCACGCGGGTGGAATGGCTCACAAAATGGATGAAGGAAAATGCTCCCGAGTGCTCCAAAGAACAAAAGCACCTCGACCATGGCACCGTGGAGCGAGCCTATTGGCACTACGGCTATCTCTCGGCCCTCCGAGATATCCTCAGACTATTGTCTGCCGACAACTAGTCCCAGAACATAGCCGTGGGCATGCGGGCTCAACGGTCCACTGTCTTGGCCGAGCCCGTTCCCACAAAATCGCGGCGCCAGCTAGTGAGCAGCCACCGCAGCCTTTTGCTGCAACACTCGCACCTGCTTCTCGTCCACATCGCTCAGCGCGCTGGCGCGAAGTTCGATCTTCACATCCTTGATCGTTCCGCGGTACGGATTGGGCGATGAGTAGTCGGCACTCACCGGCGACCCAGTATCCATCCCGACGTCAAAGGTTTCATCGGCCGAGAAACGCGCTGGCACTGTTTTATCTACGCGTCCCTTGCCGACCTTCTTGTCGTTTACGAACATCGTTACGGTGCCACCTTTGGCGAAACCCCCGCCGTCGTACTTGAACTCCACTTGGATCGTACACGGACCAGGTTTGAGCATTTCGGAACTCACCACTTTGTAGCGTGCCTGTGTAAACCAGTTATATTCGTAGATTGGCCTCGCGTTTTTCACGTAGAGCGAGAAGCCCGCGCAGACTCCGCCTTCCGCAACCAACACACCGTCCGCGCCTTCCTCCGGCACCTCCAAAGTGACCGTGATCGTGTGAGATTTGTTTTTCGTATTAGGCGCCGAGCTTTCCGGGATGCGAATGGATCCTCGATAGTACGTAAATTCGGTCCTCCCCTCGATTAAGCTCGGGCGCATACTTGGGTCGGCTCGCTCCACGAAGCGATCATCGAGCGGCAGCACGTTGTATTTCACCGCTTCCATCCAAAATAGCTCGCGGAGCTCTTTCAACTTCTCCGGATACTTTGCCGACACGTCGTTGTATTCACTAAAATCTTCATCCACCTTGTAAAGCTCCCACGTGTCTTTTTCGAAATCGAAAGAGCCGGACGTTTCCCAGGGCAGGCGGCCATGGCGGCACGCAGCCACCCAGCCGTCGTGGTAGATTGCCCGGTTTCCGAGCATCTCGAAATATTGCGTTGGCCGCTGTCCCTTCGCCTTCGCATCGTCGAAGCTGTACATCATGCTGATGCCCTCAATCGGCTTCTGCGGAACGCCGTTCACCAGATACGGCTCGGTGATGCTCGCCGCTTCAAGGATTGTGGGCACAATGTCGATCAAATGATGAAACTGCGAGCGTATTCCTGCCCGCGGTTTGATGCGAGCAGGCCACGAGATCACCAAAGGATTGCGAGTGCCGCCGAAGTGGGATGCGACTTGTTTGCCCCATTGAAAAGGCGTATTCATGGCCCAAGCCCAGCCAACGGGGTAGTGATTGTAACTCGTGGGGCTCCCTATTTCTTCCAAATGCTCCACCAGCACATGGGCGTCTTCCTGATATCCACATAGGCTGAGCATCTCGTTGAATGAGCCGTAGAGACCGCCTTCCATCGACGCGCCGTTGTCTCCTATTTCCCAAAAGACAAGCGTATTCTCTGTTTGGTCCACCTCCTGGATCGCGTCGAGCACGCGGCCGACCTCGTGGTCAGTTTGCGCGGTAAACGCTGCGAACGTTTCCATTAAACGCTCGGCAACCCGCTTCTGATCGGCCGACAAAGAATCCCAAGACGGGATTTCCGTCGGACGCGGAGTGAGCTGCGTGTCGGAGGGTATGAGACCCAGTTTGCGTTGCCGCTCGTAGGTTTCCTTGCGGTACTTGTCCCAGCCTTGGCTGAACTGTCCCTTGAATTTGCCGATCCATTCTTGCGGCACGTGATGGGGAGCGTGTGTCGCCCCCGGCGCGTAGTAAATGAAAAACGGCCTGTCCGGTGTCACCGACTTCTGCTGACGAATGAATTGGATAGCGCGGTCCGCAAGGGCCTCATTTAGCGTGTAGCGGCCTTCGCGCCCCTTGGGAATCTCCATTTCGACGGGCCGCGTGTCTTCGTAGAGCGCTGGGTGCCATTGATTCGATTCACCGCCGACGAAGCCGTAAAAGTGATCGAACCCCTGACGAGTCGGCCAGCGGTCGAACGGTCCGGAAACGCTCGTCTCCCAATCCGGAATGTTGTGGTTCTTGCCGAAGAAGGCTGTCGTGTAGCCATTCTGACGCAAGATTTCAGAGACCATTGCCGTGGATTTTGGAATTTGCCCGGTGTAGCCCGGGAACGCGTCTCCTAGTTCGGTAATCGTTCCGGTTGCAGCGGAGTGGTGATTCCGGCCTGTAAGCAGGGCAGCGCGCGACGGAGAGCACAGCGCCGTCGTGTGAAAACACGTGTAGAGCAGCCCAGCCTTGGCAACGCGGTCCAGGTTCGGCGTTGGTATTTGCCCTCCGAACGTTCCCCACTGGCCGAAACCGCAATCATCGATCAGGACGATAATTACGTTCGGAGCGCCCTTGGGCGCCTTGATGACGGGAATCTTGTCGAGCTTTGAGTTCTTGTACGTTGGTCTGATGACGCCCTCAAATCGAGGTTCCGGCGCTGGAAGTACGTCTGGTGTATCCCTCTTTTGGTTTGCCATAGGACACCTTTCTGAAGCGGATTGCTAAGCC
>JASHRI010000412.1 GCA_030037435.1 Candidatus Acidiferrales bacterium
ATCGAACGTATGCTCCGTCGGCAGAATGTACTTTTCGGCGATAGAATCGGCATGCTTGCGAACGGCCTGAGAAAATTCCTTCCACGCTGCGTCGCCCGCGCTCGCTTCGTCCATTAGCCGGCGGTACGCCTCCAGCGGAAACTTCGAATCTATCGGCAAAATTCGCTCGCCGCAGTGCACGACGGCATCCACGATCGCCCCGTTCGACACAAACCTGTATTGCGTCGCAAATGCGCCTTGTGGCAACGCATCGGTTAGCAGCCGTTCGAGCGTCGTTTCGCCTAGCGTCCCGCGCGTTTTCGCGCCGCCCAGCACCGATTGCAGCGTCTGCGCGGTCTGCGAAAGTTCCACGCTCGTTCGCTGCACCTCGCCGATTTTCTGGCTCATTTGAACCAGAGCTTCCGTTGACGACTGCAGCCGCTTCGCCACCTCTTTCTGCGCTTCGCTCGCCAGTTGGCCCGTGGACGCAACGCCCGACTGTAATTCCTGGCGCACCTGTCCCAGTTGCTGGGTCACCGACTGCGTCAGTTGTCCGATCTGCTGGCTCATCTGTGCAGTCACCGACTGAGCCTGCGCTGCCATCGACGCCTGCATCTCCTGCCGCACCGCCGACAGCTGCGCCTCCGCGCGCCGCCCCAGCGACCACGCCACGATCGCCGCCAGCGCGATCACCACCACTCCCGCCAATATCCACGCCAACAACATCACTTTGGCTCCCGCAGTCCTTGGTCGTCTGGGCACAATGTCGCCGTGCCCGCGTCTCATAATTAAAACTAGGCCGGTTCGCCCACTTTATCGCGATCTTCGTGCCTTTTGTAGCGGTTCTTCAATGCGGCATCTCGTTTTTTCCTTTCCTTGGCATAAAATATCGACAATCGCTCATGACTCCTCCCCTCGAAACTCCGCGCCTTTTCTTGCGTCCCATCGAATTCGCCGATGCGGAACAAATCCAGCAGCTTTTTCCTCAATGGGAAATCGTTCGTTATCTCGCGAGCCGCGTTCCCTGGCCCTACCCGCCTGACGGCGCTCACAGTTTTCTCCGCGATGCCGCCTTGCCCGCCATCGAGCGCGGCGAATTATGGCAGTGGACCATTCGCCTCAAAACCGATCCCGCCCGCATCGTTGGCGCCATCAACCTCCGCAAAAGCGACGACGAAAACCGCGGCTTTTGGCTCGTTCCGTCGTTTCAAGGGCAGGGCCTGATGACCGAAGCCTGCGATGCGGTTACCGACTTCTGGTTCGACGTGTTGCAATTCCCCGTGCTTCGCGCACCCAAAGCCATCGCCAACGTCGCCTCGCGTCGCATCTCCGAAAAGCAGGGCATGCGGATCATCCGCACCGAGGAGCGCGACTACGTCTCTGGTCGTTTCCTTTCCGAGGTGTGGGAAATCACCGCCGAAGAATGGCATGCCCGCAAACGCTGAAATAAATCGCGCCTCATTCGATTCATGCTCTTTCATTCGGCGCGTTTTCGCCGCTCCCTGGGACTCTGTCTTCCGTTTTTCACGCCTGCCTAGTATGTGTGGCGCACATTGGCGAGAGCAGGCCCGGCGTGCTAGGGTAAGCTGCGTAGCGACGAGCTGACTCCACGTATACTCGTGCGTTAAAAGGTGAAGTGAAATGACCTGGGGAAAAAAACGGGCGATCGTGGTCACCGCCCTGATTCTCTTCTTCGTCCTCATCGTTGTGTGGGCTGTGTACCAGCCCACGAGGCTGACGGGGAAGTCTGTGCTGGTGATCGACGCTTCAGGCGAGATCGAGGATCAGAGCCCGATCGACGCGCTCACCGCAATTGCCGGGCGCCCTTCCTTGGTGCTGCAGAATTATCTGGACGCCATCGATTCCGCCGGCGCCGATTCGCACATCAGCGGTCTGGTGGTGCGCATCGGCCCGCTTGATACGGGATGGGCAAAGATCGAGGAATTGCGCTCTCACCTGCTCTCTTTCCGCCGCAGCGGCAAGCCGAGCATTTGCTACCTGGGTTACGACGGCATTGGCAATCCCGAGTATTACCTCGCCACGGCGTGTCGCGAGGTGTGGCTCGTGCCGAGCGCCCCGATCGACATCAAGGGAATGATGGCCGAAGCGCTCTTCCTGCGCGGCACGCTCGACAAACTGAAAATTGTTCCGCAGTTCTATCACATCGCCGAATACAAAACCGCTTACAACGAGTTCACTGAAAAAGGATTCACGCCGCCGCACCGTGAGGAAGTTGAATCGATTCTGCAAGGCGTCTATCAGCAGTATCTGACCGATTCGGCGCAAGCACGCCGCATGGATCGCGCGAAATTTCAGACGCTCGTCGAGCAAGGTCCGCTTTCGGGCAGTCAAGCAGTCTCGAACGGCCTCGTCGACCGCCTCGCCTATTGGGACCAGGTCCAGGATTATTTTGAGGCTCATGCTGGAGGCTGGAATCCGGTCTCGCTCAGCCGCTATCGCACCACGTTGCGCGACGGCATAGGCGGCGCGGATATCGCCGTGGTATACGCCACGGGCGACATCGTCTCCGGGGATTCTGGAACCAGCGTAAGTGGTGGGCTCGAAATGGGAGGTGATTCCGTTGCGTCCGATATCCGCCGCGTGCGCGAAAATCCGAGGGTGCGGGCGATCGTGCTGCGCGTGGATTCCGGCGGCGGATCGGTGGTAGCGAGCGAGGTGATCCGGCGCGAAGTGGAATTGGCGCGGATGCGCAAGCCAGTGGTGGTGTCGATGTCCGATCTGGCCGCGTCGGGCGGCTATTGGATTTCCGCCCCGGCGACCAAAATTGTCGCCGAGCCCGACACGGAGACCGGCTCAATCGGCGTGCTGGTGGGAAAATTGAATCTCGCTGGCCTCTACAACCTTCTTGGGATGAGCACCGATCGTGTGGCCACCAGCGACAACGCTACGCTATTTTCCGATCAACAAAATTTCACGCCGGCGCAGGAGGCCTACATTCAAAAGACGCTGCAGGAAACTTACGCCGACTTCACGCGCGGCGTCGCCAGCGGCCGGCACATGAGCGTCGAAGCCGTGGACAAAATCGCGAAAGGGCGCGTTTGGACGGGCGAGCAAGCCAAGGCGCTCGGGCTCGTGGACGACCTGGGCGGCCTCGACCGTGCGATCGAAGTCGCCAAGCAGCTCGCGCATATTCCCGCCAGCCAATCTGTCCGCATCCTGCGGCTGCCGCGCGAGAAAACGCTTTGGGAAGAACTTCTCGACCGCGAGCAGCAGTTCGATCAGTCCCGCTCGCGCTCGCTGGATTCCACGCTAAAAAGTCTCGTGGGCGTAACGGAACCGATCCAGGCGCGCATGCCCGGCGTGCTACGCATTCGCTAGACCGAGCTGACGCAGGACGTATTTGAAATGAAGCGCACAGGCACAAAGGACAACCGACGCGATGCGCGCATCGCGGTCGCCCAAGGCATGTGGGTTGCTTGGATGGCCGGCGAATCGCGTAAAGCGCCCCGTAAGGTCTCCCGCGTTCGCGACCTGAGCGCCGGCGGTGCGTTCATTTCAACTAACGCCCCCCTCGCTGTCGGCAGCGCCGTGCAATTGTTGTTTGCCTTGCCGGAAGGAGAAATGCGCATTCATGCCATCGTGCGCTATGCCGACAAGGAAAAGGGAATTGGAGTTGAGTTCACGCGCATGGGAACCGCGGACCGCGCCCGCCTGCAGGAATTACTTCGCCGCCTCAAGCGCTGACGCGCTCGTTTGATTCCCACTCGCCGTTCGATTACCGTCGGCGAACCTGCAATCTACTGCTTAAGTCTCTTATTCAGGAAAGCCACCGTGCGCGTCCAAGCGTCGGAAGCATCCTCCGGGCGATAACCGGTCTTGTTCGTAGGATTTTCAAAGGCGTGCCCTGCGTCGTCGTAGATTTTTATGTCGACGGATCGGTGCATGCCGTCCATCGCCTTCTGAAAGTCGTGCACGTCGTCCGGCGTGATGCCGCGGTCCAGCCCGCCGAAATTCCCGAGTACCGGCGCGAAAATCTGCCCCAAATCGCTTGGATCGGTCGGCAATGCTCCGTAATTCACCACGCAGGCCGCCAGCCGCGGCTCATGCATCGCCAGTTGCAATGAATATCCGCCACCCATGCACCATCCGAGCGAAGCGATGCGATCGTGTTCCACATCCTGCCGCGTCGATAAATAATTAAACGCACCCTTCAAATCCGCCACGGCGCGGTCCTCCGGCAAGCCGCGCATCAGCTCGTGCGCCTCTTCCGGGTCGTTCGTCACTTTTCCGCGGTACAAATCCACTGCCAGCGCCACGTAGCCCAGATCCGCAAGCTTGTCCGTCTCTCCCTTCACCCAGTCCGTCAGCCCCCACCATTCGTGGATCACCACCACGCCCGGATAGCGCCCCGGTTTTTCCGGCACCGCCAGGTAACCGCTTACCGTTCCGGCGCCGCCAGGAAATTGCACCACTTCTGTCTTCGGTCCACTGGCGCGCACCACCACGGTCGCGGCCATCAGCCCCAGCACCGCCAGCGCCAGAGCGGCTCTGCGCATTGTCTTCACCTATATCCCCCTTTATGCGCGCATTTTAACGCTTATCGTCACCCTGCGCCATTTGCGCAGCGAGTCGGCAAATTAAATGCCTTTCATCCGTTTCCGGCGAGACATTCCATTGGCACGCGATGTAAACGATGTCAGCGTCGAAGTGACGCGACTCGAAATGATGCTATCGCACTCGCGAAATGAGACAGCAACTTGCGACTACTGCTGCTTATGCTGTGCGGTCGGCGGCAGCAGGCCGTTAATTCGCAAATAGACGGAGAGCGTGGCGTAGTGGTCGATCAAGTCGTTGGTGACTTCCATCGCCGCGGCGAACCGCGACATCTGCCTGCCGCCAAAAAACGGAACGGAGTCGTTCAATTTCGCGTCCGTGAGACCGGCAAAGGCCTGTTTGCAAAAATCCATCGAGGCCTTCAGGTTGGTCACCAGCTGGTCCTTGTCCGTCTCCGCAACTTGGGCCGCCTGCTTGGGCGCGGTGAGGTCGCCGACTTTGGAGCAGACGAAGTTGTTGACCTGGGCGATGTGCGCCATTGTTCTGCCCACCGTCATGCCTTCCGGAGTCGGATGATAGGTGTACTTCTCCGGGGGGAACTCTTCGGCGGCGGCGACGATATTCGCCGATTCTCTATCGAGGGTCTGCTTCAACTGAGAAGAAATCGGATTTGCCGTCGTATTCTGAGCTCGCGCAGCCAGTGGCGCGACGAAACAGATCACTGCCAACCAAACCAGTCGCTTCATGTCGTCTCTCCCGCGAATTGATCTGTGCCTTTCTTCGCTCAGGCAGCGTACTGCCACACTGAGGGAAGATCAAGTCTGCATTCAGGCGGGCGCAGTGACCGGGTGATTGTCGGGCGTAGCGCGGCGATCAGTCGCCAACGATTATCGCGGGAGCACCGAGAGACGCGCGAATCTCGGACGATGCGCACGTCTGCGGCCTAGTTTCGTTCGGTAGAAACAGTTATTTGCCTGTAGGTACGTAGACGTTGTTGGCAGACACGATTTCTGCGCCGGATACTTCGGTGCTCGTGTCGATTGGCTGCAATCCGGACTTTGTACCCGGCTTCAACTCGAAGGCTAGCCAATATTGGTTGTTCAAGACGATCTGCAGCCTATCGAGGTATGGCCTGAAGCTGACAGGATTCTGGTAGCCAAGCATGAAGGATTCGCCGCCGGTTTCGTCAGCCACCTGGGAGAGACCGTTTTGGCCCCCGCTCAATTCCCACGAGTTGCGCGCTATGCGACCTGCTCCCTCTGCATAAATCGCATGGATCAGAATGCCCGCTCGCTGAGCGGCACGGATCAGCGTAGTGGCGTCGGTGGGAGGAGCCATCACCGCCATTCTGCTGGAAGCGCGGCGGAAGCGATCGATGCCATCCGAGATCACGATGATTTCTTTGCGTCCACCGTGCTCCGGCCAGCGCTTGATGAGGTCCGTTAGCGCCAGATACGGATTCCCGCCAGTGCCTACATTTCCGGTAGGCATGCGGAGCGCCTGAGCTGCCTTGTCATGATCGTTCGTCAAGTCTTGCGCGATACGTGCCACGTTGTTGCTGAGATAAGCCACCCCGACCAACGTTGTCGACGGCTGCGCTTGAATGAACGAACGCACATCGCCCAGGAGCCCGCCAACCCGCGGATCCACGGCGTCGTCGATCGCAATAAAGAGAGCCAAGCCGTCATCTTTCGCCGGAGCCCATTTGGTGACGCGCAGGCGATCCTTGCCCTGCATCACGACCACGTTTTCAGGGGTGATCTCCGGGAGCTGTTTGCCTTCCTTTCCCTGCAGGCTCACGACCATCTTAGCGGCAGTGCCGGAGGTTGCGGTGTCTCCGCGGGAAAGTCTCGAAACCAGCGCGACGCTGCCAAGCAGGGCTACGGCGGCCATAACCGAAACAAGGCGAAATCTCATGGACGTAAACCTCCTGAGAATGAATATTCAGCGCGGGGACCCGACTCGATTACTTGTCATTCCCAATTACTCGGTCAATCAAAAGAGCACGAAGCGGGGCGATTATGCTCAGCGACTAGTTGCGCGGCTACTGTCAAACGTGACAGGTGGTGGCACTGGTAGGACCATCCGGCGTTTGCGACGGGCGCGTATAATCGGTGCCATGACGCCGACCGAACTTGCCAAGCTTTGGGAAGAACACACAGCCCATGAATTCGCGACTCGGGACACCGAGGCGACGCTCGCTACCATGACCGACGACGCGTACGTGAATCACATCCCGGTGATGACCGGGGCCTACGGGAAGGCTTCACTCCGCCAGTTCTATTCGCGCGATTTCATTCCCTGTATGCCGCCCGATACCACGCTGACGCCTGTCTCGCGGACTGTGGGTGAGAATCAGCTGGTCGACGAGATGATCTTTTCCTTTACCCACACCCAGGAAATGCCGTGGATGCTGCCGGGCATCGCGCCCACCAACCGGCGCGTGCAAGTGCCACTGGTCGCGATCGTCCGCTTTCGCGACGGCAAGCTGCAGCACGAGCACATTTACTGGGACCAAGCCTCCGTCCTGAAACAGATCGGCCTGCTGGCAGACGGGTCGCTGCCTGTGGTTGGCGTCGAAACCGCACAGAAGGTGCTTGATTCAAAATCGCGTTAAGGTCTTTTGGATTCTTCAGGCAGACATGTCGCGTTAATTCGACGATTCGAGAATGATTTCGGCGGTGTCGCCCTTTATTTGCATCGTGGTACCGAAAGGCTTTGAGAAGTCGGCCAGGCGCTGAAGGATGTAACCGGCTTTCGCGCGGGTGGCCGGCGAAGGCAGCCCGCGGGTGTCAAGAAACTGATTGTTGGTGTACTCGCTGTGAATGTCGGGCTGCCCCTCGCCTACGGAGTTCAGTACGATTGGCCGGAACGAAATCGACTGCAGATTCTTTCCCTGAAATTGAACGTAGGCGACTACGCTCTCCCAATTCATGGGTTCGTCGATGTAGGTGAGCGTTGGAGGAACATTGTAAATGAAATTCCCCAGATCGTAGAAAATCGGGCGGCCGCGATAGATCTCGACTCCGTGCAGCAGAGGCGCGCCGTGCATCACCACGATGTCCGCGCCGGCATCGATTTCCGCGTGCGTCCATTTCACGAGCCATTCATTCGGGGCGAGCCGCTCAGGCATGCCTTCGCTGAAAATCGTCGAGAACGAGTGATTGCCAAAGACATGGTTGTGCTGGTAGACGATCACGAGATCGGCATGGCTGCGCGCTGTGCGAATGCTTTGAAGGATACGCTGCGCATCCTCTGAATTGGGCGAGTTTTCTGGCGCGCCAGGAAGGTCTTGCGTCGCCTCATTTTCCTTATCGCCGGCTTCAACGCGAAGCTCGTCCACGCCCGGTCGATCGCCCGTAGCGCTGGCTTCCGGCCCGATCAGGCCTGATGCGCTGGCGACTAGAGCGATGGTGCCCTTCGGTGTGTGCAGATACGCCGGCGACGAGGCTTCGGCGACGTTGTTTCCGGTTCCAGCGTGAACGATCCCGCGGCGGTCAGCTTCTCGGATCGTGTTCTGAATTCCCACGACCTTCAGATCGAATGCATGATTGCCGGCCAGAGACAGCAGGTTGAAACCGAAAGTTTTCAGCGCATCTAGTGCTTCGGGAGGAGTCAGAAACCCACGGCCTTCGTGGACCGTTTGGCCCTTCTCGGCGACCGCGGACTCGAGATTGGTGAACACCACGTCGCCTTTCAGCAGCCCTTCGATCACCGGCACCTCGGCCGGAGCGGTTGTGCGGATATCCGAGCGGATCATCGACTGGCCAGTCAAGGTTATGCTGATCGAGGCCGACTGAGGATTCACGGACAGGCTCGTCGCATACGCGATCGACCAGAGAATCGCGATCAGCGCGGCCGTGGCTAGCAACCATCCACTCCTGCGGATCATTGTCATTTGCCTGGGGAAACTAAGC
>JASHRI010000413.1 GCA_030037435.1 Candidatus Acidiferrales bacterium
GTTGGCACGGAGTCAGTTACGACGCCTGCCGGTACTTTTTCCTGCAAACACTATCGAATGAAGGACGGTTCCGGCGATACGTGGGTGAGCGAAAAAGTGTCACCTTTCGGTGTAGTGAAGAACGTAGGCAAAGACTCAACGATGATTCTGGTGAAGACAACGTCCGACGCCAAGGACAGAATTACCGGTACGCCGCAACCCTTCAATCCGGCTGCGTTGATGCAACAGCGGGGGCGGCAGTAATCTGGATGGAAGCAGCAGCTATTCGAGATCAGGCGGAGTGACCTTGGCGATCCAGGCATCGTAGTCGCAGGTGCAGCCAGCCTTTTCCTGGAGGGACCGGACGCGCTGTTCGACCTTCGCTAACTCTTCGGACGATAGCGGGGTAAGAGATTCAAGGCGTTCGATGACGCCTTCGGCCTGAACGGCAGCGCGCTCTTCGGCCGGCGCCTGCAGCGCGACGATATCGGGCTCGCCGTCGCCGATACCCATATAATTCTCGATCAGGTGATTGGTCACCTGCTGGCTGTGCACCAGCGAGACGCGAATATTGCCTTGTCCGGTCACCACGTTGCCGACGCCATAAACCCGATCCGCGGCGGAATACCGAGGAAAGTCCTCTGTTTCGGTGAACGCGTAGTAGTCGCCCTTCATCACAACGCCCGGAATAACCTCCGGCACTGACCCAATTGAGGAAATCACCAAGGGAGCACGCAATTCTTGCTCTGAACCCGGAATTGGTTCGGCGCGTCTGCCCTCGATCTTCGTTTCGGCGACTTTTATGCCCGCGAGGTGGCCATTCTCGACAACCAGGCCAGTTGTAAGCCGGCGCTCTTGAAAACGGAAGAGATAGCGATCTCGCGCCAGGCGAAGCATTTTCTGGCGGACTTGCTCGGTTTTGGCGATCTGCTCAGGCGTGGGATTGTCTGGCGGCTGGGCCAGAGGCATATCCTGTTCGCGGCGCCGGTAAATCAGGAGACATCCTTTGACTCCCATGTCCTCGGGACGCACGCCGTGCGCCTTGCACGCTGCCGGAATGCCTTTTTCGAGTTCATGGATGTTGGTTTCAATGCCCCGGGCCTTCATGGCGCGTTCGTAGTTCTCGAGTTGCAGCACTTTGACAACGTCAATAGATGCTAAGCCGCCGCCGACCACCACGGCTTCGTCGGGCGTTTCATATCGCGGGCCGGTGTAACTCTTCTCATTTTTGTGGTTGTACCAGTAAATGAAGGGGTTCTGATAGACCAGCCCCTTGTCGACAAAATCCGCAGCGCCAGGCACGCCGAGGTCTCGATCGCGCCAGGCGCCGTTTGCCAAGATCACAGCCGAGAAGCCCCAGTTCTTGCAGAGGTCCTCGAAATCCAGGTCGCGACCCAATTTTGTAGAGGGAACAAAATAAACGTTAGGCTTCCGGAGGCGCGAGTCGATGCGGGCGTACTCCTGTTTGCGCTGCTCCACGTGCCAGCGCGGTAGACCATCCTCAATTTTCCCGTAGGGGCGGTTATTCTGCTCGATGACGGCCACTCGAATTCCACGGTCGGCCAAAATCTCAGCCGAAACTGAACCGGATATCGCTCCACCGATGACTGCGACGAAGTACTGACCTAGGTTGGCCATCGATCGCTGGGGAAACCTCCAATTGCTTCACGCAACGCACGGGATTGTACACCGGCCCGCTATGTTAGGAGCGGTGAATGAGCAGGCAGGCGTAGTTAAGTTGACGCGATGGCCGCCTCGGGTTCAATCTGATATACATAGTGACCGCGATAGACGCCGAAACGACGATCGCACGGTCTGCGGAGTCCGCCTGGCAGCGCATATAAGCGGAGGGAGGCAGGCAACATGCACGTAGGTTACGGAACGGGATTTCAACATCTAGCCGACTATCCCGACTCGGTCTTCATGCGGAAAGAGCTGGAGATGTGCGTGATGGCAGAGGAACTGGGGATGGATTCGGTTTGGGCCACCGAGCATCACTTCGATAGCTACTCGATCAGCCCAGACGTGTTGCAGCTGATGTCCTATATCGCGGGCCGGACCAAGAGAGTGAAATTGGGTTCGATGGTAGTGGTGGTGCCATGGCATGACCCGATGAGGCTGGCGGAGCAGATCGTGCTGCTCGATCACTATTCGGGGGGCCGCTTTATTCTGGGCGTCGGTCGTGGATTGGCGAGAAGGGAATTTGAGGGGTTGCGCGTGGACCAAAATGAGGGACGGCGCCGCTTCGATGAGTATACGGAGTTGGTACTAAACGCGCTGGAGACGGGATACATGGAAGGTGGGGCCACGGTGAACCAGCCGCGACGAGAGATCCGGCCGCGACCGTTCAAGTCATTCAGGGGACGCTCCTTTGCGGCAGCGGCATCGGCGGATTCAGTGCCCGTGGTCGCGAGGCTCGGGCTGGGGATGCTCGTGATTCTGCAAAAGCCTTGGGCGCAAGTGACCAAAGACTTCGAGCTGTATCACGCGTGCTGGAAGGAACATCATCCGAACGCCGAGCCGCCGAAGCCATTCTGCTCGGGATTTTTGTTCGTCGACGAGAGCGGGGATCGCGCCGAAGAATTGGCCCGCAAGTATCTTTCGGCCAATTATCGCGAGGCGCTGGATCACTACGAGTTGCTCGCAAAACACTTTGAGTCAACCAAGGGCTACGAGCGCTACGCCGATATGAGCAAGCATCTCAATAAGATTGGAGCCGATCAGGCGGTAGAGGACTACATCCAGCTGATGGCTTGGGGCACACCGCAACAGGTGCTCGATAAGTTTGCCAAGTGGAAGGAGCTGACCGACATGCAGGGCGCGATGCCGAATTTCCACTTCGGCGGAATGCCCTACGAAGAGGCCGAGCGCAACCTAAAGTGTTTCGTGAAGCACTGCATGCCGGAATTGAAAAGCTGGCCTGCGGAAAGTCTTGCTGAGCCTAAGGAGTTGGCGCTGACGGCGGCCTAGGCCCCTTTACCGTTCAACGTCTTGAAAAGGGGCAATTCGCCGAATTGCTCCATTTTTTCTCCAAGGCGCCTAATCGCGTTGTGGTTTGAAGAACATGACTGCAAGTGGTGGTAGAACGAGCTGGATCGAATAGGGGCGGTCGTTCCAGGGTATGGGTTCGGCGCGTACGCCGCCGGCGTTGCCAAGGTTAGTGCCTTCATAATATTCCGAGTCTGTATTCAGAATTTCACGATAGAAACCCGGTCGTGGTACGCCCACGCGATAGCTTTTTCGGACTACTGGCGTGAAATTACAGACCGCTACGACGAAATCCTCAGGATCGCGGGCTCGCCTTAAAAACGAAAGGACGCTCGCGGCTCCGTCGTTGGCCTCGATCCATTCGAAGCCGGACCACTCGAAGTCTATTTCGTGAAGGGCGCGCTCCCGCGTATGCAAGCGATTCAGATCCGCCGCCAGCCTCTGGAGGCCTCGATGTGGCGGCGAATCTTCAAGCGCCCATTCGACCGACGAGTCCTCCCAGAATTCGCTGCGCTGTCCGAGTTCACTGCCCATAAAGAGCAATTTTTTGCCGGGATGCGCGTGCATATAGCCGAAAAGCAGCCTCAAATTGGCGAATTTCTGCCAGTCCTCGCCGGGCATCTTTTCGAGCAGCGCGCGTTTTCCATGAACCACTTCGTCGTGCGAGAGCGGCAGGATGAAATTCTCGTGAAATGCGTAAAGCATTGAGAATGTGAGCTCGCTGTGATGGAATTGGCGATGAATCGGGTCGAGCGCGATATATCGCAACGTGTCGTTCATCCAGCCCATATTCCACTTAAGGTCGAAGCCCAAGCCGCCGATGTACGTGGGACGGGAAACGGCCGGCCAAGCCGTGGATTCCTCGGCAATCATCAGCGCGCCCGGGTACTGCGTGTGTAGCACCTCGTTTAGCTTCTTGAGAAACGCGATCGCTTCCAGATTCTCACGTCCCCCTAACGCATTTGGAATCCATTGTCCGGGCTGGCGGGAGTAGTCGAGGTAGAGCATCGAAGCGACCGCGTCCACGCGCAGGCCGTCGATGTGGTAACGGTCGATCCAGAAGAGTGCGTTGGATAACAGAAAATTTTGGACCTCATTTCGGCCGTAATTGAAGACGAGCGTGCCCCAATCGGGATGTGCACCGAGGCGCGGGTCGGCGTGCTCGTAGAGGTGGGTGCCGTCGAAGTAGGCCAGACCGTGCCCGTCACGAGGGAAATGAGCCGGCGTCCAGTCAAGAAAGACCCCAAGGCCCTCCTGGTGACAACGATCAACGAAGTACATGAAGTCAGCCGGAGAACCGAAACGGCTCGTAACCGCAAAATAGCCAATGGTTTGATAGCCCCAAGAAGCGTCAAGCGGATGCTCCATAATGGGCATCAACTCAATGTGCGTGTAGCCCATTTTTTTCACATAGGGGACTAGCTCGTCGGCCAGTTCTCGATAGGTGAGCCAACGGTATTCCTCATCCTCTTTCCTACGCCAGGAGCCCGCATGAACCTCATATATCGACATTGGCGAATGCAGCCAATCGCGAGTGGTGCGCGCCTCGATCCATTCGCCGTCATTCCATTGATGCTGGGCAAGGTCGACCACCATGGAGGCAGTCTTGGGCCGGAGTTCGGATGCAAATCCGTAGGGATCGGACTTGAGCGTCAGCATGCCTGCCACGCGCGATAAGATCTCGAATTTGTAGAGGGTTCCTTCACCCATCTCGGGGATGAAGATTTCCCAAATGCCGCTCTCTCCGCGGTTGCGCATGGAGTGGACTCGGCCGTCCCATGCGTTGAAGTCGCCTACTACGCTCACGCGGCGCGCATTTGGCGCCCAGACACCGAAGTGAACGCCCCTCATTCCAGCCACCTCACGCAGGTGCGCCCCCAGCTTGTCGTATTTAAGATAGTCGGTGCCCTCGCCGGAGAGATAAAGGTCGTAATCGGTGAGTACCGGGAGAAATGAGTACGCGTCGTGCGTTTCTATTTCGACTCCGCTGGAAAAACGGATACGCAGCCGGTAGTCCGTGGGAAGAACTTGCGCCGCATCCCGACCCTCCAAGACTTCTGGCGGGAGATCTGCCTCGTACAGCCCGGCCGAATGGACCTTTCTCGCGAGGTAAACCTGGCGGTTGCTATCCCACACCACGCTCACGGCGCTGGCACCCGGCCAAAATACGCGAATGATCAGATTCCGCTGGCCGTCCCGCTCCACCCAATGCGGCCCCAGGATCTGAAACGGGTCGGAATGCTCACCGCGGACCAAGGTTTCAAAGCTATCTTGCCCCGTGATTCCAACGGCACTCACGCTCTCTGAGATTTGGTCCGCTTTGTCCATGTGCCTCTAGAGGTTCGCGTCATCCTTGCAGTTCCATCTTACCGAAGCGAAGCCTGCATCGCCAAACCTAGCACCGAAAGAATCGTGCGCTTGTTGGTCATGGTCGAGACCTCTAGCAGCATGTACGGACTGCCAGTCGATGCGCAATCAGCAATCTCCGGTACGAAAGTACCATTGTGGTACATGAGCTGCTACCGCTATACAAATACATGGGGTTGTGCCTCCGAACCTTGAGCAGGTTCCAACTTCAGCACTGTCACTGAGGCCATGTTCAGCGACGAAACCACGCTTCCTATGAAGCGCAAGAGCCCTTCGCGCGCCATTCGGAATGATAGTGGCGATGCTGCCGCACGGTCTGAGGCGCAAGCTGATTCGCCCCATTCCTTGACCCCCGCCACCAATTTTGAGCTCCTATTTGCCAGCAATCCCTATCCGATGTACGTCTGCGACAGCGAAACCCTCCGCTTCTTAGAGGTGAACGACGCCGCGGTTCAGATTTACGGATATTCGCGGGAAGAATTCCTGCGCATGCGGCTCACTGATATTCGCCCTCCGGGCGAGATTCCACGCCTTCTCACTGCTATCCAAACCCAACCGAAGCCGGTCGGAAACCGCGGCAACTGGAGACATCGACGCAAGAATGGTGAGGTGTTCGACGCCGAGGTGACAACCCAAGGCATCCCATTTGCCGGGCGCGACGCGTGGCTCGTGGTCGCGCAAGATTTGAGCGCCCGGCGGGCGGCGGAAGAAAAAATCGCGGAACGCACTGCGTTTATCGAAGCCCTCACGGACAATAACCCGCTCGCGATTGTGGCCATTGACAATGAGCGTCGGATTCGCATGTGCAATCCCGCGTTCGAGCGAATGTTCGGCTATCGCAAGGACGAGGTAAGCGGGAAAGAACTGGAGTCCGTCGTTGCGATACCCGGCAACGAACGCGAAACCATTGGTCTGGTGGAGACGATCAAAACCGATGGGACGGTATGCACACTTGGAAAGCGCCGTCGCCGGGACGGTTCAACCGTCGACGTACGCATCATCGGTGTTCCACTGGTGGTGAATGGCAGGCGCGTTGGCAGCTTCGGCTTGTATGAAGACGTCAGCGAACGCCGAGGCGCCGAAAACGCTCAACATCGCGCCGAAGAGAGATATCGCAGAATATTCGAGAACGCGATCGAAGGCTTTTTCGAATCCACGCCCGCCGGCCAGTTCCTGACCGTGAACCCGGCCATGGCTCGCATCGCGGGTTATTCCTCACCCGAGGAAATGGTTCGCGAGGTCCGCGACATCGCCACTCAGCTCTATGTGGATCCCGACGTCCGCAAAGTCGTCAAGAGAGAACTGGAAGAAAAGGGCATCCTCAATAATTTCGAATGCCCTATGCTGCGGAAAGACGGCAGCAAAATCTGGATTTCGATGAACGTCCGGGCGTTGCGCGATGCAAGCGGGAAGATCGTCAGCCACGATGGCACCGCGGAAGACGTCACCGACCGCAAGCGGTCTGAACTCGAGCGGCAGGTTACTTCCGAAATCATCCACGCGGTAAGCGTCACCGACAATCTCGACGATCTGCTTCGGTCGGTCCACTCGGCACTCAAGCAAGTGCTCGAGGCGGACAACTGCTTCGTGGCACTTCGTGAAGCTTCCGGAAAGTTTCAGTATCCGTTCTTTGTCGATCAATTTGACTATGCTCCGGGCTCGGAGCAGATCGGTCGCGGTTGCGCAGCCTATGTTTTTCGAACAGGGGAGGCGATGCTTATCTCGCCCGAGCGCTTGCGCGTTCTCGTTAGTCAAGGCGAAGTCGAATTGAACGGCACGCCATCGCGCTCTTGGCTCGGTGTACCTCTCAAAACCCCCTCGGAGACCATCGGCGTGCTGGTAGTGCAGAGCTACACGACCGACAACGCCTATACCCAACGCGACCTGGACTTCCTCTCATCGGTTGGCGATCAAATCGCGTTGGCCATCGAGAGGAAGCGCACCGACACGAGAGTGCGGGACAGCGAAGCGCGCCTGCGCGTTCTGATCGAACAGTTGCCCGCTATCCTCTGGACCGTGAATAAGGATCTCCGGTTCACGTCATCGGTTGGTGCGGGTCTTGCCCGCATGGGGTGGAAACCGAATCAGGCCGTGGGAATGACCCTTTCGGAGTTTTTCGAGACGACCGATCCTGCGTTTATGCCCATTGCCGCACATCGGCGTGCCATTGCCGGCGAACCCGTGACGTTCCATGTGGAGTGGAAGGACGGCTCCTATGCGTGCCACGCCGAGCCCTTGCGCGACGCTTCCGGCGGCGTACAGGGAGCGATCTGCATGGCGCTCGACGTAACGGACCGCAAGCAGTTGGAAGAGCAATTCCGACAGGCGCAGAAGATGGAGGCCGTGGGGCGCCTGGCCGGAGGAATTGCTCACGATTTCAACAATCTTCTGATGGTAATCCAGGGTTACGCGGACCTATTGGCCGATCGTCTGCCTGAGGGCGACTCGCTGCGGCGCAACGCGGAGCAGATTCAAACGGCGGCCCAACGCGCCACGTCGCTAACGCAGCAATTGCTGGCCTTCAGCCGTAAGCAGATGCTCGCGCCGAAAGTATTGAACGTTCACAGCGTCGTTGCCGATATGGAAAAGATTCTGCGCCGCCTGATCGGGGAAGACGTGGAGCTCCGCACGTCCACCGACCAGGATCTATGGCTCGTGAAAGCCGACCGGAGCCAGATCGAACAGGTGGTAATGAATCTGGCGGTCAATGCGCGCGATGCGATGCCGCGCGGAGGTCGCCTGACCATCGAAACAGCCAACGTTGAGCTGGATTCGTCGTGCGTCCATCCCCCGGCTGTGCTTGCACCGGGGAAATACGTGATGCTTGCCGTCACTGACAGCGGATGTGGAATGGACGCGAATACGCAAAACCACATCTTCGAGCCGTTCTTTACAACCAAGGAAAAGGGAAAGGGCACGGGACTCGGGCTCGCAACAGTCTATGGCATCGTCAAGCAGAGCGGCGGCTACATTTGGGTTTACAGCGAACTGGGCCGCGGCACGACCTTCAAGATCTATCTTCCTAAAATCGAAGAGGATTCTCCGGCCGGCACGCACGAGCGCCGGCTGGATGCAACGTCTCTTCCGCGCGGCTCCGAAGTTGTTCTGCTCGTCGAAGATGAGCGAGGCGTCCGCGAGCTGGCTCGCCAGTACCTGGAAATGGGCGGCTACACGGTGCTAGAAGCCGAGGATGGCCACACCGCGCTGGAATTGGCCTCAATGCATTCCGGCGCGATCCACCTGCTGATGACCGATGTCGTGATGCCGGGCATCAGCGGCCGCGAGGTAGCCGAGCGCATCGTTGCCATGCGTCCGGGAATCAAGGTGTTATATATGTCCGGTTATACGGACCAGGCCGCCGTGCATCAAGGAATCCTGGAAAAAGATGCAGCCCTGCTGCAGAAGCCGTTCACCCGCGCACTCCTAGCAGCTAAACTTCGCGAAGTCTTGTCGCTCGAGGTCGTTCACTAGTCGCGTTTTCCCCCGAAATTCAGCGAACGTCCGCGCTTCATTTGCCCCCAGCTGAAACATCTGTACGGCGGCGAATCATCGGCGCCAAGCCGGTCCTTCTCGCTTCCTGAT
>JASHRI010000414.1 GCA_030037435.1 Candidatus Acidiferrales bacterium
GAAAGCGGATAATCGCGAAGGATTCGGTCGTAGCACTTTGCGGCAAGGTCCGCCCAATGGTTCTTGTCGTCTTCATTCTTCGAGGCCTGCTTGGCGCGATCGTAAATAGTTCCGAGCATCCAGAGCGCATCGTCACTCTGACTATAGAGCGGGTAGCGTTGGACGACTTCCATCAGGCGCGCCGCGGCCGCGGGATAGTCCGGCTTCAAATAATAGAAACGGCCAATTTTGTACTCGCCGTCAGCCAGCACCTCTTGCGAGTCGCGCAGGTCCTGCTCCGCCTTGGGTACCAGCGGACTCTGCGGATACTTCAGGAGAAACGCCTGGAATTCGTCCTCGGCGGCCTCGGCCTGTGACGCATCGCGATCGGATTTCTCCATCATTCGGTAATGGCACATTCCGACCTGCATTTGCGCATAGGCTGCTTCATCAAGAAATGGAAAGAAGACGATAAAACTCTTATATTCCGCGATCGCCTGAGTCAGGTTGGAAGTGCCGCCTTCCTTGTAATAGGAATCCGCGGTTCCCAGTTTAGCTTTGGCGAGATATTCGCTATCGGGGTAGGTGTTGATCAGCGTTTGATATTCGAGGCGACCCTCGGTGTACTTGCCGTGCTTGATTGCGTCCACGGCTTTGTCATAGAGCACCTTATCGGGCTCGACGGATGCATCCGTGGCTTTCGCAGGCGTTGACTTGACCTTTTTTACCTTGATCTTCTTATTGGCGTACACGCCCGCGGAGAGTGAACCTGCGAGGCAGATTCCGAGGCAGATCGTTGAGATGCCAAAGAGGCTGCGCCGATTTTTCCCCAAGGTCCTATTCCTCACTCGTCGATGGCACATCACACTCAAACTCGCTGGCTAAACGCCTTGCTCGCCAGCCTTCGCATCTCGCGCGTGGCAGCCGCCGGGTCGGGCGTGTGAAAAATCGAGGTGCCCGCCACGAACGTGTTCGCGCCTGCCTGGGCCAGTTCGGCCGCGTTTTCCAGGTCCACCCCGCCATCCACCTCAATTCGGTAGGCGGCATTATAGCGCGCGCGCCACTCATTGAGGTGGCGGATTTTCTCAAACGCCCCGGGTATGAATTGCTGCCCGCCAAAACCCGGGTTCACCGACATTACCAGCACCGTATCCATCTTGCCCAGGACGTCGTTGAGCATGACAACCGGTGTACCAGGATTGATTGCCGCGCCTGCCTCGGCGCCTAGCTCGCGGATCATCGACAGTGCGCGATCCAGGTGCGGCGTGGCTTCCTGGTGAACCAAAACACGGTTAGCGCCTGCGCGAACAAAGTCCTCGATATACCTTTCGGGCCGGTCGATCATGAGATGCACATCCAGCGGAAGTTGGGTTGCCTTGCGTAAGGAGGCGACAACCGGCACACCGATGGAAATGTTAGGAACGAAGCTTCCATCCATCACGTCGACGTGGATCACATCCGCGCCGCCCTGTTCGACCGCACGGACCTGCTCGCCGAGCCGCGCGAAATCCGCGGCGAGAATGGACGGAGCGATTTCGACCCGCGCGTAGCTCATAACGATAGGCCGGATTCTAACACAAGGCGAAAATCGCCAATGAAATAGCGCCAGCTGCGAGGCATTGCTATTCCGCCACCTGCAGTTCGATGACGGTGCTGTCGTCTACTCGCTCGCCGCGCCCCGGGGTTTGGCCGACGATATCCCCGTGCGCTGCGCCGGGGACCTCCGCGAGCGTGATTTTGGGAAGCTTCAACCCTGCGGCAGCCAATTTCGATTCGGCTTCGGCAAGATTCGTTCCATAGAATCCGGGCATCACGTACGCGGGTGGGCGAGAGCCTAGTGTGACGAGCAGGTCCACGTGCGGGCTGGTGGCGTCGGTGGTGCCAGGCGCGGGGTCTTGTTGCACGACCGTGTCGGGCATCGACGCCGGTAGATAGAGGCTTGAAACTTCACCGAGTTGCATGCCATCGCGAAGCAGTTCGACCTGCGCAACACGCACGCTCTGATTTTCCAGCTCGGGAATGTTGGCCTGCTGGGGGCCCAAACTCAAAAGGACGCGGACGTCCTGGCCAATCTTTACGCGCATATTTGGCACAGGGCTTTGTCGCACCACGGTGTCGACCGGATCGCGACTGTAAATGCGATCCTCAACTTTCATTCCAACGCCACGGCCCTGCAGAATCTGACGCGCCTGCGCGGCCGGCATGCCGACAACGTTAGGCATGGTGAATTCGCGGCCTTGGATGGCAAAACGCATCGCCATCAAGGCGCTTAGAAACGCGACCGATGCCAGGACGAACAGCAGCAATGCCATTCGGAAAAACCATCGCATGCGCTCGCGAAACGTCATCTTGCGCGTTCCTCGCGGTAGAAGGCGAAACAAGGACTCGCCGCGCATTGCCACAACTGGAGTTTCGGGTAGAAAGGGTGCCGATCCTTTGTTTTGTGCGAGTTAGCGGCGAATCTATTCGAAAGTGAGTTTCGGGTGGAAATGACATGGGGGAGTGAAAAGACGCACGCGAGGGGATGGATGCGGGCGGACCCTTCGGCTATCGCCAGCCTTGTTCCAACAGTTGGCAGCATCAACATCCTCACTTCCCCGCGCGGACTCCGGCTGCAAGCCCAGCGTCCTAGCTTGCCGAACCACAGCGGGAGTTGCAAGGGCCAGGTGCTGTGGACTTTTCCTAACCGGAAGGCTTGCGGTCACCGATCTCGCTCGTGTTATTGAAGTAAGAAGCTATATAATCCCGCGTTCATGTCTCCAGCAAGGCTCTTCAGTTTGGCCCCCACAAGATCGGCCGGCCATCGACACTCTTCCTGTGCTCATTGCTGCGTCAAGGTAAAAAGAGCGAGGGCGGCGGCATGACATGCTGAACCCGGGCACGAAGCTGGGTCCCTACGAAATCGCGGCGGAGCTGGGCGTCGGCGGAATGGGAGAGGTGTATCGCGCGAGGGATACGAAGCTCGGGCGCGATGTGGCGATCAAGGTGTTACCCGAGGCATTTGCGCGAGATGCGGAACGCATGGCGCGATTCCAGCGCGAAGCAAAAGTCCTAGCTTCGCTGAATCACCCCAACATTGCTGCGATTTACGGGTTTGAAGATTCCGGCGCTGCACATGCGTTGGTGATGGAGTTAGTTGAGGGGCCGACGCTGGCGGATCGGATCAAGCAGGGACCGATTCCTGTTGAAGAAACGCTGAAGATTGCGAAGCAGATTTGCGAAGGGCTGGAGTATGCGCACGAGCGCGGGATCGTTCATCGCGATTTGAAGCCGGCGAACGTGAAAGTATCGCGCGATGACGCGGTGAAGATTTTGGATTTCGGTCTGGCGAAGGCGGTGGAAGGCGAAGCGGAGGGAACCGACATCTCGACCTCACCGACGCTGACGCGGATGGCGACGCAGGCGGGGTTCATTATCGGGACGGCGGCGTACATGTCGCCCGAACAAGCAAAAGCGAAGCCGGTGGACCGGCGAGCAGATATTTGGGC
>JASHRI010000415.1 GCA_030037435.1 Candidatus Acidiferrales bacterium
GTAGGGCTTTTCACCGGCTGCAGAGTGGGGAATTCAGACTCCCAGTAGCGCAAGACAAACGTCTTCGTGGCCGTCAAACGGCTCACTTCGCCGATGCGAAAAAGACTTTTCTCCGGGATTTCTCCCGTCATTTGTGGCGCGCTAGCCATATCTTTTCTTCGTATCCTAGGCCGATTTCCGGCGGTGTCAACCCCTACGGTCCTATCCGACGGTCATCCGAATCGAAATCACGATGACTTGAAAAGCAGGGGCTGCGATTCGCTAACGAACGCGTTGCACCGCGCGTCCCAGGGATAAAATCCACCCTTGTCTGGCCAGAAGCACTGCAAGACTGGAAACGGAACCTGCTCATAGAACCAGATCGTCCAGCCCAAGTAGTCATGATAATTATGAATAGCGACCTCTCGGAAAGTGCAAGGGTACCCTTCTAGGATCGAGTTCGATTCCGCTCTGGGTTCAAACTTAGCCCCACCCGAGACTTCCTTCCCGATTGTGTTTATTATCCGGGTCGAATTATCAGAATGCAGCCCAAAGATGACCACCTCTGGATGGTGGAACGTATGGTAGAGACCGCAAGAGAAACTCCAGTCCGGGCCGGTTTCACCAGACACTTTGAGCACGTTCGTCACATTCCAGCCAACTCTGTTGATATCACTGATGAACTTCCTCTCAGCGGGATCGGTGTAATCCTCCTCGGACAGGCTACGTGTCATCGATCGCTCCCTCTGCGCCGCCCTTCGCGTTTTTTTAGCCGCTGCGTGAAGCGAATCGGCGTGCCGGTGAAATCGAATGCCGCGCGCAAGCGATTCTCAAGGAATCGCTGGTAGCTGAAATGCAATGGCTTGGTCTGATTCGTGAACAGCACGAACGTCGGAGGCGCGGCGGTGGCCTGAGTAATGTAATAGATCTTGACCTTGCGGCTGGCTGGCGATGTGCCGCGTTCAAGGTCAACGCTGCCGAGCCAGCGATTCAGCTCGCCCGTCGAGATGCGTCGTTGCCGCGCGGCAGCAACGCGATCGATCAGCGTGTAGACCTTCTCCACGCGCTCGCCGGTAAGCGCCGAAAGAAAAACCACCGGCGCATATGCCAGGAACTTGAACCGCTCGCGCACCAAGGGCTCGTATTCCGAAAGCAATTTCCCGGTACTAACCGTCATTTCTTTCGCGCCTGTTTTTTTCTCCTTGGTTGCTTTTGCTCGGGCAGCCTCCAGTGCGAGGTCCCATTTATTCATCACGATAATCACCGAGCGGCCGGACTGTTCGGCGTAACTGGCGATGGTTGCATCGTGCGAAGTGACGCCCACCGACGCGTCGGCGACCAGCAGCGCCACATCCGCGCGCTCCAGATGCTGTCGCGCCATGATTACGCTGAGCTTCTCGGCCACAAGTTTCGTCTTGCCCTTGCGCCGGATGCCCGCAGTATCTAGGAATCGATACGATTTGCCTCCGCGTTCAACCACCGTATCCACCATGTCCCGTGTGGTGCCAGGCTCGGACGAGACGATGGCCCGTTCCGCGCCCACCAGGCGATTCAGCAGCGTCGATTTTCCGACGTTCGGCCGCCCGATGATGGAAATATTGATGTCCGGCTCAGATTCCGTCGATTCGCCGCGCGGCAAATCCTGCGTGATCGCATCCAGCAGCGTATCGACGCCGAATCCATGTTCCGCGGAAATCGGAAACACCGCATCGCTCAATTCATAGAACGGCGCGGCCATCGCCGCCTGCTGTGGCGAATCCACTTTATTTACAGCTAGCAGCGGCGGCTTTCCGGCGCGACGCAAGAGCTGCGCGAGTTCTGCATCGAGTGGCAGTAATCCCACGCGGCCGTCGACCACTTGAACCACGCGAGCGGCATTTTCAATCGCCACACGCGCCTGGCGAAGAATCTCGCCGGGGATCCCAGCCTTTTCTTCCGGTACGATGCCGCCGGTGTCCACTACTTCAAATGCGCGCCCGTCCCAGTTCGCCGATCCATAAATTCGATCGCGTGTAATGCCGGGCTCGTTGGTGACGATCGATCGGCGTGTGCCCGTCAGCCGGTTGAAAAGCGTGGATTTTCCCACATTGGGGCGTCCGACGATCACGATGGAGGGAAGATTCGAGGTCATCTCAGCGTTGGGCGAGAATTTTCTGCAGCTCCAGGCGGCGGGCGAGCAAGCGGTTCAATTCGGTAGGTGCTGCCTTGGCCTCAATCTTTTTCTGCAATTCCGCGAGCTCATTCTCCACCGAACGGCTGCGCAAAACCGCCAGGCAGCTTTCCGCTTCTTCCCAAGTCGCTTCCTCGGCCTCTTCGAAAAGAACCTCGAAAAGCACGCGGCGGTCGCGATCCTCAAGAGCCGCTGCGAGAGTGGCAGCATCAGGGTGTTCGCCGACTTTCGAAATCAGAGCATCAAAAATTCGCTCGGTTTCAAGACCGCGGTGCAGGGCCTCGGCAGCCAGCATCTCGCCGAGCTTTTCCCGGAATCCTTCCGCCTCCACGAGCATGCGCATCAACCGACGCTCTGCCGGTCGAATGGGCGGCACCAGGAGCTCCGTCTTCGGCTTCACCTCGCTGCGGCGTTCGGCGGCAGCCCGGCGAAGGGCTTCGCGAAGCACAGGCTCGTCCACGCGCAGTTCCGACGCGATGCGCGAGGCCCACTCCGAACGCAGCAGTTTATTGGGAAGTCGCTGTAGATAGGGCATCAGGAAATTCAGCGCCGCCAGCTTTCCTTCGGCGGTCGAGCGATCCATCCGCCGCGCGCGGGCGATCAAGTAATCGAGGTATGGCGGGGCCTGCGCCAGCAGTTTGCCGTAGGCCGCCGCGCCTTGCTCTTTCAGGAATTTGTCCGGGTCGGCATTGCCCGGAAGAGCGAGCACTCGCACGTCGAACTCTTTTTCAAGCAGCAACGCGAGCGAGCGCTCGGTAGCAGCTTGCCCGGCGGTGTCCGGGTCGTAATTCACCACCACGCGATGCGTGAAGCGGGCGAGCAATTTGATCTGCGGCTCGGCAAGACTGGTGCCGCAGCTTGCGACGACATTAGCGATTCCGGCGCGGGCCACCGCGATCGCGTCCATGTAGCCTTCGACCAAAATCGCAAAATCATTTCGCCGCAGCGCTTCCTTAGCGCGGTCAAGATGATAGAGGACGTTGCTTTTCGAATAGATCGGCGACTCAGGCGAGTTCAAGTATTTCGGCATGTCGTCGCCCATCGCCCGGCCGCCGAATGCGATGATCTTGCCGGCGTCGTTTGCGATCGGAAACATGATCCGCCGGCGGAAGCGATCGTACAGGCGTCCGCTTTGATCGCGCGAAAAGAGGCCCGAGGCCTCGAGCAGTTTTTCCGGATATTTCGACTTCAGATGGCGCCGCAGCGCGTCGCCGGAGAAAGGCGCGAATCCCAGTCCGAATCGCTTCATCGCCTCACGATCGAGGCCGCGATCTTCGAGATACGCCATGGCAACTTTGCCCTCGGCGCCCTCGTGCAATTGCCGCGAGAAGAATGTGGCCGCCTCGCCGTGCATTTCCACCAGCGCGCTGCGCTGCTGATTTTCACGGCGCTCCTCGGGCGAACGCTCGGGGGGACGAGGAATTGCGATCCCGCACTTCTCCGCAACGGTTCGAACCGCTTCAGGGAACGGGCACTTGTCCACTTCCATTACAAATTTGAAGACGTCGCCACCCGCGCCGCAGCCAAAGCAGTGATAAATCTGACGCAGCGGATGCACGGCAAACGACGGAGTCTTTTCCTGATGGAACGGGCATAGGCCCGTGAAATTTTGGCCGGTCTTTCTCAGGCGGACGTATTCGCCGATTACCCGGACGATGTCCGCCTGCTGCTTCACTTTTTCCGCGAATGAGCCCGCTTCAGCCACGCTATCTTTCTCTTAGCATCACAACTCTATGATTGCAACTCGACTACTGTGATCGCTGTGCCGCCGCGATCCTCGGTCTCAGCGTGAATGCGATCGACCAGCGGATGCGAGCCCAGAAACTCCGCCAGACCGCGGCGCAGTGCGCCCGTGCCGTGGCCATGAATGATTCGGACGCTGGGCTTTCCGGCAAGCGCTGCGTCATCGAGAAACTTGTCCACGCGCTGCGTTGCTTCTTCCACCGTGCAGCCGATCACATTGATCTCTTCCGCGGCGGCCTCGTTGCTTGCGTGTGAGTGGACGATAACTCTCGGCCGCGCAGCAGCCGCCTTGGCCGCGGATTTGCCGGATTCCTCATCGCTTTCGATCTCAACGATGTCTGCAAGCGCAACTTTCATCCGCAGTGGCCCCGCTTCCACTTCCGCTTGGCGCCCATCGCTCCGCCTGAACAGCACCGGTTGCTTAAATCCTTTCACCCGTACTTTCTGCCCCGCCGAAAGACTTTGTGGGTCGATCGGCTTTGCTAAAGCTTCGGCTGCTACGCCCAGATCGGCCTGTGAGGCCGCAAGCGTTTCGACAATCGCAGCATCCGTTTCCGCGCGTCCCTCGGAGGCGATCTTGCCCATGCGGCGCCCCGCGCTCTTTTCTATCTGCGCGCGAAGCGTGCGATCTTTGACGTCTTCGACGACGCGAGCCACTTCCGCTTCCAGCCGCTTCTGCGTTTCGCCGAAACTTTTGTCGAGCGCGGCGATGCGTTTTTTCTGGCGCTCGGTCCATTCGGTTTGAAGCAGGCGGCGCTCGGTTTCTAGTTGCGCCTGCTCCTCCCGCGTCTGACGTTTCAGCTCCTCCATCTCATCGCGGCTGCGATGCAAGTATGCGATCAGGTCACGCGCCTCTCGCGACTCGGGTGAAAGAGCAGCCTGTGCGTGATCAACTACACGCGAGGGAAGACCCAGCCGCCGCGCGATTTCAATTCCGCTCGAAGTTCCCGGCACGCCCACGAGCAACCGATATGTGGGCCGCAAATTCACTTCATCAAATTCCATGGCGGCGTTCACGATTCCAGGCGTCGTCGAGGCGTAGGCTTTCAAGCGGTCGTGGTGCGTGGTCGCGAGGGTCAGCGCACGCCGTTCTCGGAATTCCTCCAGCAACGCGACGGCGAGCGCGGCGCCTTCTTCAGGAGCCGTGCCAGTGCCCATTTCATCCACCAAAATCAGGGAACGGTCAGTCGCCGCCTCAATCATCGATTTCAAATTCAGCATGTGCGCCGAAAAAGTCGAAAGATCGGCCGCGATCGACTGTTCGTCGCCAATGTCCGCAAGCACGTGATCAAACACGGGCATCTCGGCCCGCTCGGCTGCCACGGGTATGCCTGATTGCGCGCACAATGCAGCGAGCCCCACCGTTTTCAGGGCGACCGTTTTCCCGCCGGTATTTGGACCGCTGATCACCATCACCGTTCCGCCTGCATCGTCGCCCAACGCAAGCGACAGCGCCACGGCCTTGCGCCCTTGCGGGCGCAGCGTGGCTTCCAGCACAGGATTGATCGCGGCGTCAAGGCGCAGCCGGCTTTCTCTTGCGAACTGCGGCATCGTGCAATCAAAGTCGCGGGCAAATCGTCCGCGCGCGAAAATCGAGTCCAAATGTGCGATCGTCGCGGCAGCCGCCATCAGAGCTTGCGCCTCGGAGCGAATGCGCTCGGTAAGTTCTTCGAGTACGCGCGCGATTTCTGCGGCTTCGGCCTCGCTTACCTGCACCAGGCGATTATTCAGATCGATGGCTTCGAGCGGTTCGACGAATACGGTTTGCCCCGTGGCACTGGCGCCGTGCACGACTCCGGGGATGCCGCGGCGATCCGATGCGCGGACCGGTATTACAAATCGGTCGTTGCGCAGAGTGATGTAGTCGTCGCCGCGCCTTTCGCCGGACGCCTCGCCACGCGCCCGCAGAATAACCTCAAGCGAGCGCTGAATTTTCTCGCGCGCTTGAATGATGGCGGCGCGAATTCGTTTCAATTGAGGCGAAGCATCGTCGCTAATCTCTCCGTTCGGCATCACCGCGCGGCGAATCGCGCCGAGCAACGAGCAAAAATTGGCAAGCGACCCGGCTCGCTCCGCTAGGCGTGGATGCTTCGCGTCCTCGCTGCGCAGCGTTTGGCGCGCCGCGCCCGCTGTTTCCATCAACGATGCGGCATCGAGCAACTCCCCCGCCGAAAGCACTGCGCCTGGCACGCCTAACCGCGCGAGCCACACGTCTGGGTCCGCCAACGACCCGAAGCCCAGTTCTGCACCGCCGCGCAAATAGGCCGCAGCTTCCCTCACTAGGATGAATTCCGCTTCGAGCGGAGCGACGTCTTGGCGCGGCATCAATGCCCGGACCGCCCGCAATCCCGGCGCACACGTGGTGGCACCGCTGACGATCTCCTTCAGCCGATCGAATTCGAGCAGTTCTTCCGCTGCGCGCGACACGAATACCTCATCGAAAAGCTGAGTTGTGCGGCACCCAGGATTGTAGCCCGGTTGGCTGTGGGAATTTCAGTGTGAGGGCTCTCGCGGTGTGGCGCCTGCGGGTTTGGCAGCCGGCTTGCGAAAATATTCGGCGAGAAATTCCGCCGCTTCTTCGGGGGAGCCAGCCTCATGGATCAGCCGCTCGTCGCGTTCGCCCCATCGGGACGTATAGCCCATCTCGACTTCGCGCACGCGCTCGATCACCGGCTGCCAAAAGCCGCCAAGTACGACGAGAGGCTTTCGTCGCATCGCGCCCTTGTTGAGCATTTCCCACACGACGGCCAGCTCGACAAGCGTTCCCGTGCCTCCAGGGCACGCGACGTACCCATCGCCGCGCTCGACCAACTCAAACAAGCGCTCTTGCCATGTCCGCACTCGAATTTCTTCTTCGATCCACGCGTTCGCATGCGATCGAAAAAATTCCGCCGTGACGGCGATGGTGTGACCACCCGCCTCCTTTGCTCCGCGCGACACCGCTTCCATCACGCCGCCGTATCCGCCACTGCACACCGAAAAACCGTTCGTTGCCAACGCTGCGCCAAGAGCCTGCGCCTCGGCATAATGCGCATCACCCGCGCGCGGGCGCGAGCTTCCGAAAACCGTCACGACCCTCAGCTGCGATTTCATCGCGTCTTTTTTCCCGGCGCAGCGGTGCCCAGCGTTTCTACCATCGCCGTAGCAATCGCATCCGGAGCGGCCGTGGCTTCGGGCCCCTTTTGTGGATCGTTGTTGCAAAACATCGCAAAAACGAGCGATTCGCCGCGAAGAGTCGTGGCATATCCAGATAACGACCGAATATGCTCTACGGCCCCGGTTTTCGCTTCGATGCGTCCGGACGCCGGCGTATTGCGCATGCGATCTTTGAGCGTCCCATCCACGCCTGCCACCGGCAGCGTGGACAGAAAATCGCGGCCCCAATTCTGACGCGCCGCGTAGCGAAGCAGGGCCACCATCGCGCGCGGTGTCACTAGGTCATCGCGCGAAAGCCCGGAGCCATCCGAAAGAATTACGTCGCCGTCGGCGATTCCAGCGGAACGAAGAAAATCTCGTTCAACCTTCAGCCCAGCGGCGGTCGAACCCAAGCCCAATTTCTCGCGTCCCACTTCGCGCAGGAAAATTTCCGCATGCAGATTTTGGCTGATCTTATTGGTGAGGCGCACGCTCTCGATCAGCGGTACAGACTCATGCTCCGCAAGAATCAGATTGTTCGCGTCCTGCGTATGCACGGCGGTGGGAAGAATCGGCTCGCCCTCAGCCGTGGTCTCCGGAGGAGCTGCATGGCGCACGCGCGTTCCGCCCGTTATGTGCACGCCGCGCGCTTCGAGCAACTGCTTCAGTGCCGTCGCCGCAGTCTCGGCGGGCGCCGTCATCGCCAGGTCGAGCCGCACGGGCTCATGACCGGCGGGAATGCTGCCACGCACCAACACAAAATTTGGTCCTGCCTGCCGCACCACGGCGATCTGGGGATTCCCCTCCGCGGCCACCGTGGTCACTTCCTGCGAAAGCATATCGAGCGCCGCCGCGGGTTGCGTCACGATCGTCGCTGGCTCGCCCGCGTGGGATCCGGGCGAAATCTCGATCGAAGCGACGTTCTCGTTGAATGCAAGCGCACTGACCGGCGCGCCAAAAGTGAAAAATAGATCGCCGACGCTCCAGCCCGCTGGATACGGATCGTACGGAAAATGACTGTCATCCACGACGATGTCGCCGTCGACCTCGCGAAGGCCCTTCGCAACAGCCGCATCGGCCATCTCCGCCAGAATTTTCTCCACCGGCCCTTCTCGTTCCTCGTTGGCCGTATATGGGAACTTGCGATTCGATAAATCCGGGTCGCCGCCTGCCACTAGAATCAGATCTCCGCCGAGTCGTCCATCCGACCCAAGCCGTGCGCTTGATTCGAGCCTGGTGTGAAATCGATAGTCGGGACCCAGCGTAGCCAGCGCGAGTGCCGTAGTAAAAACCTTCGCATTCGACGCCGGAGTGAAAAAATGATCGGCGTTCAGCTCATAGAGCGTCTCGCCGGTCTCGCGATCAACCACCAGAATTCCCCAATAGGCACGGCGGCTATGCATTTGTCCGAGAATGCCGTCGACGCGTGTTCCAAAGCGCCGCGCGTCGGCGCGCGCCGTGGCCGTTTCGACTCGGCTTGGGTGCAGCGTTCCACGTGCGTGAGCCGCGGTTCGCGCCTGCACCCCGTACACCGGCGCAAAGGCAAGAACCAGGGCGAATACAGTCGAAACCCGATGCCGGACGCTCTCGTGTTTAGCGAATCTATTCATAGAGCGCGTGCTCGCAAGGCGCCTGATTATATTGCAATGTCCCCGCGCTCCGCTGCCAGTTACCTCGGAGTTGCACTCGACGACTCGGAACACATATTATTGGAGCTCACGCGTTAGGAGGAACTGATGAAGACGATTCTGTCCTGGATGCTCGCGGCAGCGTTGATTGGCCTGCCGGCCCTGTTCGCTCCCAAGTCCGCGCACGCGGACGACAAAGAAAAGGACCAAGACCGATTGCAAAACTCCGGTCAGGTGATGAAGGAAATCCTGAACATTCCCGACGATATCCCCCAAAGCCTGCTGGACAAAGCCGATTGTGTGGTCGTTATTCCATCTGTGATCAAATTCGCATTCGGCGTGGGCGGTAGCTACGGCCGCGGCGCGATGACCTGCCGCAGCGGAGACAATTTCCAGGGTCCCTGGGGCGCTCCCACGATGATGGCGCTCGAAGGCGGCAGCTTCGGCTTTCAGCTTGGCGGACAAGCCACTGACTTCGTCTTGCTGATCATGAATCCGAGCGGCGCGGGGTCGATTCTCAGTAGTAAAGTGAAACTAGGCGGAGATGCCTCCGCAGCTGCCGGCCCCAAGGGGCGCGACGCCGAGGCCGACACCGACATCGCGATGCGCGCCGAGGTTCTCACCTACTCGCGTTCTCGCGGTCTTTTCGCCGGCATCTCGCTCGAGGGCTCCACGCTGCGCCCCGACAATGACGCGAACGAGCGCATCTACGACAGAAAAATTCCTGCCAAGGATATCGCGCTCCACGGCGCCGTGCCGATTCCGTCCTCCGCGCACCTCTTGATCGAGACGCTCAACCAGCACAGCCCCAAGAACCTTTCGAAATAGCGGCCGAAGAAACGCTTCATTAGCGAGGTCCGCGCCCAGGACGACTCGTCTTTGGGCGCGCCCCGCTATTCTATTGATTCATGCGTGCGCGATGCCGTGGCCGCTAGTTGACTTGCACCCAAATATGACCTACAGTCGTAATTGTCTTGCGGTCAAGGAGATACCGCAAATCATGGCCGTTCCCAAGGTCAATACGAGGCGCATTGCTCCCGCAGGCCGGCGCGAACGCCGCCGCGCGGAAATTCGCGATCGCCTGTATCGTGCCGCCCTCCAGCTCTTTGCCGAGCGCGGATATTTGGAGACGACGGTCGAGGACATCACCGAAACCGCCGACGTCGGCAAGGGAACTTTCTTCAATTATTTCCCCACTAAGGAACACGTGCTTGCCACTTTCGGCGCCGAGCGGATCGCCCTGATCGAGCGTGCCCTCGAACGCGCTCGTAAAGGCCCGGTGCTGCCCGTGTTGGCAGAGCTAACCGGCACTCTTGTCGGGCAGTCACGCGAGAGTCCCGCCTTGCTCCGCGCCATTTTCGCGGCGCATGCGTCCTGCGCGCCCGTGCGGGTCGAGCTTGGCAAGCGCCTCGAAACCGCGCGCGGCCTTTTGCAAAAGATCTTCGTCTTGGCTCAGGAGAGCGGCGAGATTCGCCGCGGTCTTTCCGCCGCGGAACTCGCGCGAGTCGTCCAAATCGTTTTCTTGGGTGTGGCCGTTGCATGGTCGCTGAATCCAGACTCCACCCTGCGACGCACTTCGGAGGGTGTGTGGAATCTGATTGTCCCCAATCTGGTGGCGCAGCGGAGGCACAGGCGCGCCCCAACCGGGTGATCTGCGGCTTCCCTCATGCCATACAGAGCGGGGAAACACCATGAGCGTAAACAGGATGAGTCCTGACCGGCCCTTGCCTCATCCGAACTTTCGACGGGTTCCTGGAGGTCGTTTTTGATGCTCCGATCGGCAATATCATCTTGCACGTTCCTGCTTGCTGCTCTGCTGCTCGTCATCGTTTCTACGCGCGCACAGATGGGACCATCGCAGGGCGGTATGACCAATTCCTCTTACGGCAACGATGGCTCGAATCAGTCCGCGCCACCTACGGTTGCGACGGGACAAGATCCGTTCAATGGCAGTGTTCCCGCGAAGCTCGTCCCCGGCGTTATACAGATTTCATTGCAGGATGCGATTCAGCGTGGCCTCAAACAGAATCTAGGCTTGCTGCTTTCCAGCGATAACGTTCAAATCGCTCGCAGCGCTCGTTGGCAGCAATTGAGCGCGCTCCTGCCCAATCTGAACACCTCCACCTACATGGACCAGTCCCAGGTTGATCTCGCGGAGTACGGCTTCACCTTCAAATTTCCGGGCATTCAAATTCCAGCCGTTGTTGGTCCATTTGCCTACTTCGATGCTCGCGCCTATGTCACCCAATCGGTCTTCGACTGGCAGTCGATCAACGGTCTGCGCGCTTCGAGGCAAAGCGAAAAATCCGCGCAATACAGCTTCAAAGATGCGCGCGATCTGGTGACCCTCGCCGTCGGTTACGCCTATGTGCAGGCGATCGCCGACCAGGCTCGCGTGGAAACCACCGATGCGCAGGTTCAGACCGCACAGGCCCTATACAATCAGGCGTCCGATCAGGTCCACGCCGGCACGTCGCCCGCGATCGACGGCCTGCGCGCGCAAGTCGAATTGAAATCTCGCCAGCAGCAGGCGATCCAGGCCAAAAATGATTTTGCGATACAGAAACTCACGCTCGCGCGCGTCATCGGCCTCGCGCCGGGCCAACAATACGAGTTGACCGATACGTCTCCTTATCAAGCCTTTGCGGGCCTCACCGTCGAGGATGCCTTGCAGCGCGCCTACGCCTCCCGCTCCGATTATCAGGCGGCGTTGGCCGATGTTAGCGCCGCCGAATTTTCGCGCAAGGCCGCGGCGGCCGGCTATCTTCCTTCGCTTGCATTTAGCGCTGATTACGGTTTGGCCGGCACGTATCCCGGCATTTCCACGCACGGTGTCTTCGACGTTCGAGGCACGCTAACCATACCGATATTTGACGGCGGGAAGACCCACGCTGACGTCATCGAAGCAGACGCGCGATTGAAGCAAAACCGTGAAAAGCTCGACGATTTGCGCGCGCAAATCGATGCGCAGGTCCGCACCGCGCTTCTCAATGTCGAATCGGCGGAGCAGCAGGTCTCCGTCGCTAGCAGCAACGTCGATCTCGCCGAACAAACGCTCTCTCAATCGCGGGATCGTTTCCGCGCCGGCGTCACGGACACCGTCGAAGTCGTGCAAGCGGAAGAAGCCGTGGCGACCGCTCATGAAAGCTATATTTCCAGTCTTTAT
>JASHRI010000416.1 GCA_030037435.1 Candidatus Acidiferrales bacterium
ACGATGAACTTGTAACGCCGTCTGAGCTCAGAAACTCCTTCGCGCATGCGATGCGACGAGAGAAGGTCGGCCGGGCTGGGGGGGACGGGGCCAGTGGTGAGAGCCGCCAAGTTCCCGATTGCCGGATGAGGAATGGTGACTTCCTCCAGGCTGCAGACGCCCGCGAGATACGAGGTTAGACCGGTCTCCTTGCCGACAGCGAGATTCAGAGCGCGGCGCACTCCTGGTTTACGCAGGTCGGCGTCGATCAGAAGCGTGCGGTCGCCGAGCTGGGCGAGAGTAACGGCCAAATTGACGGCGGCGGTGGTCTTGCCCTCGCGCGGAAGGGAGCTCGTGACCAGGATCACTTGCGGCGGATGCTCGGCCTGTGAAAGAAGAAGCGACGTACGCAAGGCGCGGAAAGCCTCCGATATTTGCGATTTCGGTTGAGCGTAGGAAAGCAACTCCACACGCGGCGCTGTAACGGATGGCGCCGCCGCGCCATCCTTCACAAACCGCGACAGGCGGCGCTGCCCATTGAGGCTTGGCAGAAACGGGACGACCGCGAGAGAAGGCAAGCCGGTAAGATTCTCGATATCGTCGGGCGACTTCACCGTGTTGTCGAGATATTCGCGGAAAATAGCGAGCCCGATGCCTCCCACTAAGCCAACCAGGAACGCCAGAAGGATGTTTCGCGTCTTCTGCGGCCGCGAGGGGATAGTAGGAACGAGGGCGGGATCGACGATTCGTATATTGCTAGAGCGAAGCCCCGCGCTGATTCCAGCTTCCTTCAATTTTTGAAGCAGCCCATCGTAAAGCTGTTTATTGGAGTCGGCGTCGTGCTGGAGAATGTTGTACTGGACGAGCTTCTCAGCCATGTCGGCGGCGTCGGCCTTTTGTTTATCGAGCTCGGCTTGCAGGATCGCCACATGATTGCGGGACGTGTTGTAGTCTTCTTCGATGGCGTCGACGGCTGCTTTACGCGCTTTCGTCAGTTCGTCGTTCACTTCCTTTTGCTGGTCGGCCAGGCGCTGCACGCGCGGAAAGTTCGGGCCGAATTGGTCCACGGCATTTGCATACTGCAAGTCGATATCGGATTTTTTCTTCTGCAGGTCCTGGATAATGCTGTTCTCGCGCACGGCGGCGAGGGAATCGACATCGCCCGAAATCGCCATGTGATAAATATTTTCTTTCTGATCGAGGTCGGCCTGCGCTTCAGTGACGGACTTGCTTAAGTCGGCCAGTTTTTGGGTTGTGATGTCCTGCTTCTCGTCGACCTGCCAGATTTGATTCTCCCGTTCGTAGGCCAGGCGCGCATCCTCTGACTTTTCCACCTTGATGCGAAGCTCCTCGAGTTCAGAGGATAGCCAGTCGGATGCTTGGGTCGTCGCGTCGTACTTGCTCTTGAAATTCTGCTCGATGTAATTCTGCAGATGGGTGTTGACGATCTGGGCAGCGAGCTGTGGGTTCTGTGCATCGAACCCCACTTCGATGAGTCGGCTATTGGGCACGCGCCGGATACTGAGGCCGGCCAAGAACGCGCCGAGAATGGCCGGACGCTTGATATCGTCGCCGTGCGATTGGAATGGCTGGGCCGCAGCACCTCCAAATTCCGGATACCTGGCAAGATCCATGGACCGGATCGTTTGGAGCGCGAGGGTTTCGCTTTGAAGGATTTTGGTCTGCGTCTCGATGTAGTCCTCGGTATCCATATACTCGTCGTAGGAATTTTCGTCCTGGAAAGGAAGGACATTCTGAGATTCCTTGTCGACCTCGACTCGCGCAACGGCTTCGTAGACGGGCTTGGTCTTGAACGAGGCGATGGTCACGACAGTGACGACCGTGAGAAGGAAGGTCAAAATCAGCCATTGGTGCTTGCGAAGGATGATCAGGTAGTCAAGTAGGTGCGGTTCGCGGGGAAGATGATCCCAGGCGACGACCGGCGGTGGAATGACCGTGAGCGATTCGCCCGGCCTGCGGTCACGAAGCGCAAATCTCGACGCGTCTTCCATGAAGCTCCCTAACCTTCACAACCTGAACCACAGCGTCTGCCGCATGGCTGGCACTTAAGGCAGCCGGTAAACGGCAACGGAAGTCCCAATTCCGAGTGCGGCCTCCGTGCCGCGAGCCAGTGCTTTTTTCCCTCGGCTGTCGGGAATGTAGAGAATGTCGTTTGACTTCAATGGGACATCGGGCGATTTGTGCTCTTGAATCTCCTTCAGGTGAACCGGGATCTGGTCCCTCTGACCGGTGGCAGGGTTCGATCGCATGATTACGGCGGAGTCGGCCTTGGCGAAACTAGTCAAGCCGTGCGCCAAGGCGAGCACCTTTAGCACCGTGGGCTGCTCGCCATGTGTTTGCATAACGTAGCCACCGGGCGTGGCAACACCAAACCCGAGCACATAGACGATGCCAGCGTGGGGAACGGTGATCGTATCACCGCCGTAGATCGGAATGTTGAAAACCGAATCGCCCGACTCGAGCAGGTCCTGCAAGCGGACCGTGATCTTTTGATCACCCTGCGAAGTGTCGGTGGTGACGCTGGCGGGCTCGGCCCGAGGAGTGCCGGGGCGAACGGGACGAGTGACGATTACCATGCTACCGGCGTCGTCGGAGATTCCTCCTGCGGCGGAGAGCACTTCGAGAAGCGTAGTCGGGCGCTCGACTTGATACACCGTTGGATGGCCGACAGCACCAACGACCGTCACGGGCTCGCTGTTCTGTTCTTTGACGAAGACGGAGACGTGGGGATGAGAAACCAGGCCGTTCTCGATCAACAGGTGTTCGAGCTTGGTCTCCAGGTCGAACGGGCTGAGCCCAGCAACAAGGATCTTCCCTGGAATCAGAGGATAACTGATATCGCCCGTGTCGCTGACACGAACGTCGCGGGAAAGTTCGGGTACATCGAAAACATCTATGTGCAAAACGTCGCCGCTTCCGATAGGCGTATCGACCGGATGGGCACTCGCCAACGCAGCGAGCTGTGTGATCTTTTGGTTTGTCTGTTGTGGAGTTTCGTAGTTTTCCTGGCCGTAGGCCATCGGAACTCCCCAAATCAATCCGACAGCCGCCAACCAGAAAAGCTTCGCCTTCAGCCAGTCCGAGACCCCACGGACCGTGATACACATCACGAGAGATGACCCCGCAAGAACTATGGCTTAGGGGTAGCGCTGCTGTCAACGGGGGCCTTCTGGACTAAGTGGCTCTTTCCACAATCCGTTGAGCAAGAAGAGGTTCGACTTGATTAGCCTCGCGTGCCGATTGGGTGCGCTCGCCGTCTCGGCATGGCGCCTTCGTGCATCCGGTGCAGAGGGAGCGGCGATCGGGACTCGGATGGAAGGGGTGGCGATGTTGCTACATGCGCTTGCAGCAGGAACAAAATTGCGTTTGCCGGAATATGCAGATTGAAATCCACGAAACTGTGTAACAGAAGCGCACACACGGCTGCAGTCGCCCCTGCATGTAGCGCTCGGGAAAAATGTCCTTGGTCGGCTACGAAAGCTTTTCTGGCCTCGCGGAAGAAGCGCCACAAAAAAAACAGGCCACATAGGCCGCCTAGTATCCCGGCCTCGGCCAGTGCTTCAGCATAATCGTCATGAACGTGATCAACCACCTTGCCATCATATTGCGTCTCGTAGCGGGGGAAGACGTCCACCAGTGTCCCCAATCCGCAGCCGAGGATTGGGTGGTCGAAGAAGATGTGAAGAGCGCCGCGCGACATGGAAACGCGCCGTCCGGCGGATACCTCGGACGCATCCAGCATCGAGAATTTCTGGATGGCAACGCCGGCGCCCAGCCAATCCACGAGTGCAAGGACCGCAAGTGCCGCGATTCCCAGCGCGATCATGCGACGCGACCGTGCCACCGACGATCCCGGCCTGCTCAATGCCAGCAATATCAGCACGCCCACGCCAACAGCCATGCTCATGATGCCGCCTCGCGACGCGGAAAGAACCAGCGCACCAATCGGAACTGCCGTGAGCAAGATCAGCAACGGAAATAGGTCCCGGTTCGTGCCGCGGAAGATCATCAGCGACAAGCCGGCCGGAAGCGTCAATTCCACGAATCCCGCAAAATCGTTCCGATTCACGTAAGGCCCGAAAGGACGGACCTGCACCTGGAAATTGCGTATCCAGTAGATTTCGTTCACCGAAGTGAAGTGCTGGATGATTCCCAGCAGCGATACGGCGAAGCAGAATACGATCACGAACCACGCAAGCTGCACGAAGTCCGCGCGGTTCCGGAATGCCTGGGCGATCAGAAAAAAAATCAGAAAATATGCGGTGAGCAGCAGCAGATTTTCGCGCGTCAGAAATACGTAGGCCGTCCGGCGAACGAGAAGCTGCAAAGCGCCGATACCCAGAAAACCCAGCAGCGGCGCATTGAGCGCACTCCAGTACATTGTCCCGGACCTGTTCCCGTAAGCCGCCAGCGCCCAACCCAGAAAAAGCGCCGCCGCCCCGATCTCGAGAATCGATTCCGACCACACCTCCACGGCGCCGAACGACAGCACGCTGAAAGCGATCAGCAGATACAATCCAATGCGCAGCCAGTTCATGGCGAGGCCCGTTCCGCCGTGCCCGTGGGAATAAGCGACAGATCGGCAATCCAAGCCGTGCCACTCAGTCTGCTGTCGAAGGCTCGGCTGGGAAAACGCGCCAGTCGCACACTCAGGAAGTGCGTTTCGGGTCCAGTGGTGATGTCGGCGTCGATCGGCGTCCATGCGTGCGAGCCGGTGAAGTTTTCGGTCGTTAAGTTCACGATGTTGTGCTTTGCATCGCTGATCGAAAAACGAATGCCGCTGTCGGTGGTGATTTCTTCCGTCCTGAGCTCGGCGTGAAAGTGGTAACTCTGGCCCGGCTCGACGGGAACATACTGCAAGGGCGATTCAAGATCCGTGTTGTTGCCACCGTTGAAATCCAGACGAATCGCATTCGATCCATTCGGGCCGCCATTGCGATCAATGTCGATGGAGGTGCCTGGCAGTTGCTCCCAGCGCCACCCAAGGCCGCCATTGGCAAATTCTCCCGCGAAGTTTCCGTTCCAGATCGAGGAATGATTTGTAGGTTCCTCGTGCGGCAGGCCAGCCGCCGCCACCGCCTCCCGCCAAGCGCGGCGAGCGTCATCCGAGCTGTCTTCACGGATCAGTTCGTCAAAGAACGAGAAGGTGGCCGGCAAGGCGACCTTTTGCTTGAGGCTCGTCAAGCGCTGCCAAACGGCGAGCGCCGCATCTCCTCGGTGAATCGACGAGAAAAAACTCAACGCCTGCAGGTAAGCGTCCACGCTCTGCGGCAGGATCTGATCGAGCAGCGGACTCACGTCTTCCGTCGCTCGCCAGCTTCGCGAAATCACCAGAGGGAGCAGCGAAGGATCGGCCCGTACGGCCCGTCGCAGCTCTGGGTAAGCTTCCGCATACCGTTGCTGGCGTATCAGGAAATTTCCGTAGTAGAAAGCGACCTCCGCAGACTCAGGATACGCGGCCCGCGCATTCTGGAAAGCATCGCTGGCACCTGTATCGTTCCCCACAGCTTCATATGCGCTTGCTAAGTCCATCCAGTAATAGGCGGAGCGCGGATCGTCGCGAAGCGCCTTTTGATAGTCGGCGATCGCGTCTGGAAGGTCCGGTTTCAGGAAGTCCCACTGGCGA
>JASHRI010000417.1 GCA_030037435.1 Candidatus Acidiferrales bacterium
TTGCGTCCGCAGCCTCGGCTCGGTCTTGAAGCTGCGCCCAGTGCATGCTAGCATCCGCCCTCAACAGGTAACCCAAGATGCCTAAATTCGTTATCGAACGCGAAGTCCCGGGAGCCGCCAATCTATCGGACGCGCAGTGGCGCGAAATCTCTCAAAAATCCGTCAACGCGCTAAAAGAGATGGGCCCCGGAATCCAATGGCTCCATAGCTACGTGGCTGGTGACAAGGTCTATTGCGTCTACCTCGCTCCAGACGAGACCCTCATCCGAGAGCACGCCAGGCGCGCCGGCTTGCCTGCAAACCGCATCACCGCTGTGCGACGCCTGCTCGATCCTGCCAGCGCGGAATGAGCCCTTACCGCCGCACCTAGCACGCGGACGCGGATTCCTGCCTCAATACTTCCTCGACGGCTTTGTCGACCGTCAAAGCCCAGCCTTCGAGCCATGCCGTCGTTCCGGCGGCGTCAGAGATCGCCTGTCGTGCGCGGTCGAGACACGCCTTCAATTTAGATTGTTCCATCGGCGCGAGCGGCGCGCCAATGCTTTGCCGCAGGGCGGCCGCAGCTCCCGCCAGCCGCAAGCAACGCCCTGCATGGTCCTGAGCGCCCGCCGAGCACGCAAAACTCTCCAGCAGCCGGGCAATTCCGCGCTTATGCTCGAGTTCCTCGTACACTCTCATGCTTTGCCGGTATAGGGAGCTTGCAGTACGGTAATCCTGCTCTTCCATCGCCAAGTTACCCAAATCGGCCAGCGTGCCGGCAATTCCCCAGCGGTCACCGAGTTCGCGAAAGATTGCCAGACCCTGCTCGTACAACGCTCGCGCACCGGCGCGGCTGCCCTGATCACGTGCCACGTCTCCTTGATAGTTCAGCGTCCAGCCCATACCTGTTCGATCTCCCAATCCTCGGAATATCGAAAGGCACTCCGCGTACAGCGCACCCGCACGCTCGTAATCTCCCTGTAGCTTCACCACATTGGCCAGATTACTCAGAGACCGAGCGATCATTTTCTGGTCGCCCAAGTCCCGCCATTGCGCCATGTTTTCCTCGAACAGCGACCGCGCGGCGTCGACCTCGCCTCGATCTCGGGCATTCACCGCCAGCGCGTTTAGAGCCACCGCCACTCCCTGCTTATCCGTCAACTGCCGCGAAATATCCAAACTCTCTCGGAGGATCAAATCGGCCGAAGCGTAATCCCCCTGCCCTTCCGCAAGAACTCCCGCGGCAAACAATGCACGAGCGCGTCCCTTGGTCAGCGCCGCGGAGCCTGCGAGCCTCAACAATTTCTCCAGCCAGTCTCTGCCTTCCGCAAGATGCTCGCGAAGCTCCCAAAATCGAAAAAGCGCTGCGCCAAGTCGCAGTCCCCACTCCGCGTCTCCCGTTTCGATCAGCCATTCGAGGCTCGCGCGAAAATTGTCTTGCTCCAGCCTGAACCGCGACAGCCAATCAGGCTCGCCTGCCTCAGCCTTCGCTGCGGAATCTTCTTCTGCCAGCACCAGGCAATAGGCAGCATGAGCGCGCTTCGTCGCACGGTCTTCCCCATTTGCCTCCAGCTTTTCGAATGCGTACTCGCGAATCGTCTCCAGCATCATGAACCGCGATTCACCGTTGGCCTGCGCGATTTGCTGCAGCAAACTCTTGTCGACCATGGATGCCATGCCGTCGAGCACGTCCAGCTCGAGGTCGTCTTTGGCATTGCACACTGCTTCTGCGCTTTCCAGCGTGCATCCACCGACGAACACCGATAGCCTCCGGAACAGCTTCTGCTCCGCCGCACTCAGCAGGTCATAACTCCAATCGATCGCAGCGCGAAGCGTTTGCTGCCGTTCCGGCAAATCCCTCGCGCCGCCCTTCAATAGCTGTAGCCGGCTCGCCAGCCGAGCTCTCATTGAGGATGGCGAAAGCACCTTCACGCGCGCAGCTGCAAGCTCGATCGCCAGAGGCAGGCCGTCCAATCGAGTGCATACCTCGGCGATCGCGGAAGCGTTTTCTCGGTTCAGCGCGAAATCGGGCTTGGCAGCGACGGCCCTCTGTATGAACAAAGCGACCGCCGGGCACTGCGATAGTGCCTCAGGCGATGGCGTGGACCGTGAATCCGGCAGTGCTAACGGAGGCACGGGAAATTCACGTTCCCCGTACAGGTGCAGCGCTGCTCGGCTTGTCACCAGCATTTTCAGGCTCGGGCCCGCGGCAAGCAGCTCGGCCACGATAGGTGCCGCGTGAACGAGATGTTCGAAATTATCCAGCAGGAGCAGCATCGGCGGACGCGAGGGATCCTGTAGATATTTCTTCAGGATTTCGAGCGGCGACTGGCCGCCTGTCACATGCAGCCCCAAAGTTTGAACGATTTCGGACGCGATCAAGCCTGGCTCGTTTAGCGGCGAGAGCGGAACAAAATATATTCCGCCCCGAAAACGCTCGGCCAATTCGTTCGCTGCCTCCACGGCAAGCCGCGTCTTGCCGATCCCGCCCGGACCGGTCACCGTCACTAGGCGGACTTCCTGGCGCAGCAACAGCTCCTTCACCGCTGCGACTTCTTTCTCGCGTCCCACAAGACC
>JASHRI010000418.1 GCA_030037435.1 Candidatus Acidiferrales bacterium
TCCCCATCTCGGATATGGAGGTCTGGCGCGAGCTTGGGATTGTCTACCGCCGAGATCGCACTCTGCCTCGGTCGGCTGCCGCCTTCGTCACGCTGGCGCGCCATGGCGCCGGAGGCGTTACCGCCGACGCGCCAGCACGCGTCGCGCAGAAACGCTGACGGCAACCTCGGTGTTTTCCCCAATTTCCGCAGCCTGCCTGCTTCATCGGATGTAAAATCGAACTACTGGCAATATCGTCGGCCAACGTGCGCCGGCTTGGGAGGCCTCCGATGGCACAGACCGCAATTCAGACGCCCGGCGTTCTTCCCGCTTCATCGTGCACCGCGCTCGACCCGCTCGGCGCGCCCGTGCAATCGAAGCAATTTCTGTCGATGGCGCCGCGCCTCGATTCGCTCCAGGGCAAGACCGTCTATTTGGTCGACGTCGGTTTCGCGGGCGGCTACGAATTTCTTGAAGAAGTGCGAGGATGGTTGGGTCGCAATATTCCCTCGGCTCGCGCCGTGCTCAAGCACAAGCCCGGCAATATGTTCATGGATGCGCCCGATCTCTGGGCTGAAATCAAAGATCAAGCCAACGCCGTCATCTTCGGCGTCGGCGGTTGAGACGGCTGCTCCTCGGCGGTCGCCGAACACAGCCGCACGCTCGAAAACGATTTTGGCATTCCCACCGCTCCCATCACCACCGCGCGTTTTTCCGACTACATTCAGCGCGATTTGCAGGTGCACGGAATGCAGCTGCGATTTAGCTTTCCGCCGTATCCCGTCGTGGGCATGACGCGCGCAAGACTCCGCGAGTATGTCGAAGGTCCCGACCCCATCACGGGCGCGCCCCTGATGCGCGAGATACTCGACGCGCTCACCAAGCCCCTCACGAATGATGAAATGAAGCTTGTCGCGCGCGCTGTTCCGTCACCGCGTTCGCGCCTTCTCCCGTCAGGCACGGAAGCCGATTTGCACCGCTTGTATCTGGAAAACGGCTGGACCGACGGCTTGCCGATCATCCTTCCAACCGAAGAGCGCGTCGCCGAAATGCTCAGCGGCACCAGCCATCCGCCGGAAGAGGTTGTGGGACAGATGGCCGTGGCCCATCGCGGCGAGTTCTTTGCCTACACCGTTGAGAAAGTGGCCGTCAACGCCGTGATGGCGGGTGCGCGCCCCGAACATTTTCCCGTCATTCTCGCCATCGCTTCCACGCGGCATCCGGCGTTTCCCAGTTCCACCACTTCGTTTGCTGGAATGGCTGTGGTCAACGGCCCGATCCGCCACGAAATTGGCATGAACGCCGGTCTAGGTGCTTTGAGTCCTTTCAATTTCGCAAATTCGGTGATCGGTCGCGCGTGGACGTTGATGACGATCAATCTGGGCCACGCGCGCCTCGGCGACACGCTGCTCGCTTCCACCGGCCACAACCTCAACTACAACAATATGTGCTGCGCCGAGAACGAAGAGAAAAGCGTTTGGGAGCCTTTCCACGTGCAAAAGGGCTTCAAGGCTGAGGAAAGCGTGGTCAGCGTCTTTCGAGGCTGGAGCGTCATTAATAGTATGGGCGCGGCAAACTCAATTCGACCAGCCACCGAAGAAACAGCCATCATGCTGCAGGCGTTTCCCGCGCTGCGTTCGGCTGTCACGCTGATTATGGATCCGCTCGTCGCCAAGGGTCTAAAGGACCAAGGTTTCGCGACCAAGCAAGACGTCTGCCGCTGGCTCTCGGAGAACACGAAGTTTACCGCTGGCCAATACTGGGGTGCCGACGTGATTTACGCTTTCATGGCCTCGCTCGCGCGCCAGGGCGTCGAGCCCTATGCCCCCTGGCGTAAATTGCCGAAGGAAACTTTGATCGCACCTTACAACGATCCCAACAACATGAACATCGTGGTTGTCGGCGGCGAATCGAATCCGCTCTGGCTCACCACGGATTTTTCGCTGGTGCAGATCGCTTCGATCGATAAATGGCGTCCCGCCGGCGGTTTGCGCCGGGACGCGAAGCCGCTGCGCATGCCCGTCGCAATCTCTTGCAGCGATGGGACTTGTGGTTTAGGGTGACAGTTTGCATGATTACACGAGTGTTTCCGGTCGTTGACTCACCTCCGCCGAGCGTCTAAGATGTGCGCCTGATGACGGACCCCGGCTCCCTGGTTGGACAGAATCTCTCGCACTATCGCATCCTCAAACAGCTCGGCGCTGGGGGGATGGGTGTGGTGTACGAGGCCGAGGACTCTCAACTTGGCCGCCGCGTGGCGCTAAAATTCCTGCCGCCGGAGATGGCGCAAGACAGCCAACTGCTGGAGCGTTTCCAGCGCGAGGCGCGCGCCGCTTCTTCCCTTAATCACCCGAATATTTGCACCATCCACGCCATCGAGCAGTATGAACGGCGGCACTTCATCGTGATGGAGTTGCTGGCGGGCGAGACGCTCGCGCAGAAAATGAATCGCCAGCCTATGGAGATGGAGAAGCTGCTGCCGCTCGCGATCGAAATTGCCGACGCGCTGGAATCGGCGCACGCCAAGGGCATCGTACACCGCGACATCAAGCCCGCGAATCTGTTCCTCACAGAGCGCGGGCAGATCAAGATTCTCGATTTCGGGCTGGCAAAGACAGGTCAGAGCGCGATTTCCTCGGGAGCTTCGTCCACTCAAGGCGAGACGATGGACGCTCACTACGAGCTTACGATGCCGGGTGCGGCGGTCGGCACAGTGTCGTATATGTCGCCGGAGCAAGCGCGCGGCCAACTCGTGGACGCGCGAACAGACATTTTCTCAACGGGAACTGTGCTCTACCAGATGGCGACGGGAGTTCTGCCGTTTCAGGGAGATACGTCCGCCGTTATCTTCGATGCCATCCTCAACCGCGATCCCAAACCGGCTGTGGAGCTGAATCCGTCGCTGCCGCCGGATTTCGTGCGCATCCTGGACAAGACGCTCGAAAAGGATCGCAATCTGCGCTGCCAGACGGCGACCGAACTGAAAACCGATCTCAGCCGCCTGAAGCGCGATATGGAATCCGGTAAAGGGCGAAAAAAAGAGAAGACTGATTCCGACTCCGGGATTCGTGGGAAGTCGGTCGCTGTACTGTATTTCGAAAATCTCAGTGGCGCGAAGGAAGACGAATATCTGCGCGATGGCATTACGGAAGACGTGATCACTGAGCTTTCGAAAATTCGAGGGCTCAACACGTTCTCGCGTGCAACGGTGCTGGCCTTCCGGGACAGGAACGTCACTCCGTTGCAGATCGGCCAGCAGTTGGGCGCGGCCTATGTGCTGACCGGCACGCTGCGCCGTTCGGGTGCTCGCCTGCGCATCAATGTGCAGCTGGTGGACGCCCGCACCGATTTTCCCCTCTGGTCCGAGCGCTTCGACCGCGAGATGAAAGATGTGTTCGAGGTGCAGGACGAAATCGCCCGCAAGATCGCGGAAGCCTTGCGCGTGACGCTGTCGCCGCAGGAGCTGGAAGCGCTGGCCGTGAAGCCCACGGAAAGCTTGCAGGCGTACGACCTTTATCTTCGCGGGAAGCGGTACGCACGGCGGCAAACCCGGCAGGATCTCGAATTCGCCTTGCAGATGTTCGAGAACGCGGTGGCAATGGATAACGCTTTTGCCCTTGCTCACGCGGCGTGCGCCAATGCCTGCGCGATGTTTTATTGCAACTATAGCCGCGACCCATTGTGGGTGGAGCGCGCGCGCGATGCGTCCGGGAAAGCGGTAGCGCTGCGGTGGGATTTGCCCGAAGTGCTGGTGAGCCAGGCGTGGGTACTCTACGCGGCCGACCTGCATGACGAAGCCGTGCGCATGGTGCGAAAAGCGATCGAACGCAAGCGGGATTGCGAAGGCGCTCACTACATGCTTTGCCGCGCTCTGTTCGCCGCTGGGCGTTATCAGGAAGTGCTTGACGTGGCGGAGGCGGCCATCGAAGCGAGCGGCGAAGACTACAACGTTTACGTGCCCGTCATGAACTCCCTCGGCGCGATGGGCAAGGAGGACGCTCGGCGCAACATGGTTCATCGGATGACAACCGCGCTCGAGAATCATTTGAAGCAAGTGCCGGAGGATGCGCGGGCGCGTGTCTTGCTGGGTGGCAGCTATGCAGACATCGGAAGATCGGAGGACGCGGTGCGCGAACTGAATCTAGCGGTCACTTTGCGCGCTAACGAAGCCTCGATTCTCTACAATGCCGCTTGTGTGTATTGCGGCCTCAGGAAAAAGTCAGAGGCACTTGACGCTCTCACAAAAGCCTGGGAAGCCGGATTCAAAGACCCCGTGTGGGCGCGCCGCGATCCGGATCTTGCACTGCTTCGCGACGAACCGGAATTCGAGCGGATGTACCCCGAAAAGGCTTCCCCCTCGCATCTCACGTCGAGCACACACTAGCTCCACGAAGCGGCGATGCGTGACCAAATCGATGGAGTGGACATAAACCATCGGGCGTTGCGCGAGCCTCGCTGGCCTGCGTTTGTGGCCATGTTCGCAGCAGCGGCTGTGTACCTGGCGCTGCCGGAAAGATTGTCGGTCGGACCAGGCTGGCTATTGCCTGCGATTACTGCCGCGATGTTGATTCCGATCTCGATCTCGGCGCGCTGGGGCGGTCACCGCGTCACGCGACTTCTCGCTGTCCTCACGAACGGAGTCATCACCCTTGCGATGATTGCCTCGCTGGTCCTGCTGGTGGAGGGAATTCCGCGACATCTGGAAACGCCACAGACCTTGCTGCGTTCCGCGGCCGCGCTTTGGGTGGCCAACATTCTCATATTCGCGGTGTGGTATTGGAAATTCGATGCCGGCGGCCCGGTTCATCGTGAGCTTCCGAACGGCATGTCCAAGAGCTCGTTTCTCTTTCCGCAGATGGTGCGAGAAGACAAAGAACTCTCGTGGACTCCCAATTTCGTTGATTATCTATTTCTCGCCTTTAATACGAGCACAGCATTTTCACCCACAGACACGGCCGTGCTATCGCGGCGGGCAAAGCTGGCCACGATGGTGCAATCGCTCATCTCGCTAACGATCATCGCGCTGCTCGCGGCGCGCGCAGTGAATATCCTTTAGTTGATTTGCAAATCTTCAGCGGGACTTTTGGAGAAGCTGGTAGAGGTCGTTTGCAGACTGGAATTCACGCTCGAGTTCTTTGCTCGCGAGGCGCGTTCGCAAATGATCGAGGGCTTGCGCGAGGCGATCGAGGGCGCGCGACACGTTGTCTGTGTTCGTGATCAGAATGTCGCGCCAGACTCCATACGGACTGCCGGCGAGGCGGAGAACGTCGTGCAGGCCGGGTCCCGCGAGCGAAACCGGAAGCCCCGTCTCATCCGTTTCGTCTTGCACCACGCCGGCGAGAGCAACGGAAACAAGCTGCGGCAAATGCGAGATGATTCCGACGGCCCAGTCGTGGGTCTCGGCGTCGGTCCACAGGGGCTGCGCGCCGATTTCTCGCAGCAATGCTGCAAACTCCTTCTCGGTCGAGCCGCCGTTCTCCTCCGTGCCGATTAGAACGTAGGGCGCTCCGCGGAAAAGTTCCGCGTCCGCGTGGTCGATGCCAGACTGTTCCTTTCCCGCCATCGGATGACCGCCGAGAAACTGCGCGGCGCCGCGAAAATGCTCTTTAGCGACCCGGCAAATCGCAGCTTTCGTGCTTCCAGCGTCGGTGACGAGCGCATGCAGTTCCGCGCCAGTTGCGATTGCGGGGAGGGCTTCTATTGTTGAGCCGATTGGAAGGGCAATGTAGACGAGATCTGCGCCGCGGACCGCAATAGCGAGATCGTCAGCGATTTCGCCGACAGCGCCAAGGGCCAGCGCACGCTTGGCGACATCCGGGCGGTCGTATCCAACCACCCTGATATCCGGGAAGCGCTTGCGCAGAGCGAGGGCGAACGAGCCGCCGATGAGTCCCACGCCGACGACAGCGACACGACGAAAGGGAAGTGTGCCGGACATGGTCACTCCGCGCAGGTCACTTGGCCGCAGACGCCAGCGCGGATCTCGTCACTTTTTGCCCCGTCCCGCGGCCGTCGACTCCTGCTTCAACCAAGCCATCTGTTTCCGCAACTCCTGACCGACTTTTTCGATGGGGTGATTGCGGTCGCGATCGAGCAGTTTCGAATATTGCGGCCGTCCAGCCTGATTTTCCAGCACCCACTCGCGGGCGAAAGCGCCGGTCTGAATTTCGTCAAGAATCTTTTTCATGTTCTGCCGAACGTGGTCGTCGATCACGCGATTGCCGCGCGTCAGATCGCCATACTTAGCGGTCTCGCTGACGAATTTGTGCATTTCGGCGATTCCGCCTTCGTAGATCAAGTCGACGATGAGCTTGAGTTCGTGGAGGCACTCGAAATAGGCCGATTCCGGTTGATAGCCTGCTTGAACCAACGTTTCCCAGCCAGCTTGAATCAATGCCCGCGCGCCGCCGCAAAGAACTGCTTGTTCGCCGAACAAATCGGTCTCCGTTTCCTCAGCAAAGGTGGTTTGAATTACGCCGGGCTTCGTGCCGCCGATCGCATTCGCGTAGGCGAGCGTCCGATCTTGCGCGTGGCCGCTTGCGTCCTGGTGCACGGCGAGTAGGCAGGGCACCCCGCGTCCCGCTTCATATTGGCGACGGACGAGATTCCCGGGGCCCTTGGGAGCAACCATGGTGACGTCGATGTCTTTCGGCGGACTGATTTGGCCGTAGTGAATGTTGAAACCGTGCGAAAAGAGCAGCATCGTGCCAGTTTTCAGATTGGGAATAAGCTCATTTTTGTAAATCGAGGGTTGCGCCATATCTGGGGCGAGCATCACGATCACGTCGGCGCCTTTTGAGGCTTCGCCCGGCGAAGCGAGCTTCCAGCCATCCTGTTCCGCTTGCGTCCACGATGGGCCGCCCTTTCTCAGGCCGACAACTACATCGAGCTTGCTATCCCGCAGATTCAGCGCATGCGCGCGTCCCTGGCTGCCGTAGCCAATCACCGCGATGCGCTTTCCCTCGAGGGCGCGCGGGTTTGCGTCTTTTTCCCAGAACATCTTTGCCATCGGTTTTTTCTCCTTAGAATTGCTTCACAATTTTTAACCAGCGTTGGTAATCGCACCTTCTGACGCGGATGTGACTAATTTTGCGTATTTCGCCATGACGCCGCTGGTGTAGCGCGGCGAGGGCGGCTTCCATTGCGAGCGCCGCTCGTCGAGGTTGGCGTCGACATCCATGCGCCGCGCCTTCACATCGAGCGTGATGACGTCGCCTTCGCGCAACAGTGCGATGGGGCCTCCCGCAGCGGCTTCTGGTGCCACGTGGCCGACCATAAGGCCGTGCGTCGCGCCGCTGAAGCGGCCATCGGTGATGAGAGCCACGGAATCGCCGAGGCCCTGGCCTACTATCGCGCCTGTGACGCCGAGCATTTCGCGCATGCCGGGTCCGCCCTTGGGGCCCTCGTAGCGGATGACGATCACATCGCCGGCATTGATTTTTCGGTCCTGAACCGCCTT